>CALEEC010000485.1 GCA_937949245.1 uncultured Gemmataceae bacterium
GGACCGAAAGGCGCGCCGGCGACGTCCGTCCGCTCATTTCCCACGGGGATGCTCATAGAGTGTCAGTTTCCGATCAGGATCGAGCAACCGGGCGTACAGGGCAGCTTTGTCCCCGGTGTAGGTCGCTTTAATAACGATTTCGCTTTCTCCCGCGGGAAGATCGACTTCCACACCGACTTGGTCGGCCAATGCTTCAGCGGGATTGGGCGTGCCCTGGTATACCGCTTTGCCGTTGAGAGTCACTAGCAAGCGGGCATTGGCACCGAGCATCAAGCGAGTTTTGACGGGCGTGGCCGCGGTCAGTTTCGTTTGAAACACCGCGACGGTTTCCCGAGAACTGGCCGGCAACGCGATGCGGCCGGTAACGCCTACCGAAAGCGGTTGGCCATTGAGGGTGCCATCGGTCAAAAATGGATGGGCCATCACATAACGCACCAAGTCGCGGAAGTCTTGCACGCTCATGGTGTTGCTCAAGCCCTCGGGCATCATCGACTTTTCCTGAACGGTCACTTCTTCGATGTCTTTCTTGGCGAAGGTTTTCAACACGGCATTTTCCACCTTCAGAGTCAGGGTTTGCCCGTCTTCCGCTTGGAGCAAGCCGCTTTCGACGCGTCCATTTTTCAATTCGACGGTGCGGATGAAGTAGGGCGCACCGATCACTCGGTTGGGGTCGAGGATGTTGGCCAGCAAATATTCGATGTCTCGCCCCGCCCCGTCGAGCGGAGGGCCGACTTCCTGACCTCGACCATCGAACTTGTGGCACTTGGCGCAGGTGTTCTCAAACACCAGCCGACCTTTCGCGATCGAACCGGGGGCTTGCTGCAATTCCCCCCGCATTTTGTCGATCAACGCATGCAATTCGGCGGGAGTGGGTCGGAGTCGGCCCCAAGCCTTTTCGATGCGACGATTCAATTCCTGATCGCGGAAGGCTTGAATGCGTGTGATGGCATTGTCGGTGACTTCCGTGCGTGCCACGCGATTTTGTTCCAAAGCGGTGAGCAATTCTTTCGCCCACTCGCGTCGGCCGGCCAGCAGCAGGACGATTTCCGAACGAACGGCCGGCGGTTGTTGGGCAAAATGCTGCAACAGTCGACGTGCGATTTCCGGTGGGGCGAAGCCCGCTAAAGCACGGATTGCCTCGGTGCGTAACTCAGCTAAAGGCTCCGTCGTGGCCAACTGCAAAAGCGGTTCAACCGCTTCGGGGGGAACCATCAATCCCAGGGCGCGGATGGCTTCTCCGCGTTCGGACGGTGTTTTGCTGGTGTCCGGCGCAGTGGTCAAGGCGCGGCGCACCACTTCGTCATCGCGGAAGTGAACGCCCAACTGACGAGCCAATCGCACCGTTTCGGCATCGGGGGAGGCTAACAACTCCGCTTGCAGAGTCTTCCATTCCATGGGAGCATCGACTTGCCGGCCGCGTAACGCTTCCACCAACCCTACCAGGGCGTTGCGTCGAACGGCACCGTCCTTGTCCTTCGTCTTGTGGACGAACCGCAGAATTTCCGCCAGATCGTTGGACTGACCCGTAGCGATCAGCCGACGCATCGTCCGTGGCACGATAAAGTCGGTCAGCAGAGCATTGCCCGGGGCATGCTCGGCGAGCCAGTCCAATTCACTGCGGGTCGGGGTGGTGGCTCCTTCTTGGTGCCCGAGGCGTTTCTCATAAGCCAACCACAACAACACTGGCAGCATGGGATCTTGGGCATCCTCGGAGCGTTTCAGCAATGCGTGGAGCAGTTCTGCCGTGGACTTTTCCCGAGCGTGGCGCAGCGCGAACGAGGCCAACTGCGAGCGGACCAACGGCGAACGCTCCACGCCGGCCCACTGGGTCAGAAGCGGCATCAGTTCTTCGAGGGCGTGTTTGGTGTCACCGAGGCGTCGCAAGGTCCACAAGTGAGCGACGGCTTCATCGAAGGGGCGTTCCGCTTGTTGAACTGCTTTCACATACGCAGCAAGCATTTCTTTCAATGCCTCGGGCTTCAGCGTCTCATAATATCCCAAGGCGGACAACAACCAGGCACGTCGAGGTGAGGACTGCCCCTCAGCAGCCAATGCCTGGATCGCTGCTTTCAGACTGCCATGTTCGAGGAGCAGACGCAACGCCGTGCGATAGCGATAGGGGTTTGGGTCTTTCAGGTAGATTTGCACCAACTCGGCATCCGAAAGTTGGCTGAGATCTTGGGCCTTTTGGGGCTTGGAGTCTTTTCGACAGATGCGATAAACGCGTCCCCGTTCGTAATCCCAACTATCCAGTGCGGCTTGATGGCAGGGGTTTTGATCGTGCCAGTCGATCAGATAGATTTCGCCATTTGGTCCCCATTTCAAGTTGATCGGTCGGAAGTTTTTGTCACCGGATTGCAGAAAATCCTCGCCGCGGCTCGCTACATAGGTCGAGCCTTTCGGTCGGAGAATGTTCTGCTTGACCGAGCAACCGTGAATGCTGCCGAAGATCACCGACTGACGGAACCGCTCCGGCATCAACGGCGTGTCTAAAGAGATCAGCCCTGCATGAGCCCAACCGCTTTCTTTATGAAAGGTGTGATCACAGATTTCTTTGATCTCGCTGTAGGCATAGGGATTGAAACTGCTACCAGCTTGTCGGCGATAGATTCCTCCGGGGACCATATGATACAGGTGCGGAATCACACAACAGGCGAGAATGAATTGACCATCGGTATTGCGCCAATCCATCCCCCAGGGATTCGAGGTTCCTTCCGAAAAGACCTCAAATGCCTTCGACTTTGGATGATAGCGCCACACGGCGGCATTGATCCGTACTCCCGGTCCATCCGCTTGCGCGGGTTTCACTTCGGAGTGGGTGAAGACACCGTGCAAACCATACAGCCAACCATCCGGCCCCCATTGAAAGGTATTCAACGTCTCATGTGTGTCTTGCGACCCGAAGCCTTTTAACAGGATTTCAAACTTGTCGGCTTTGCCGTCGTTATTGGTGTCTTGCAGAAACCACAAATAGGGGGGCGCGCCGAGATAGACCCCACCGTGGCCGACTTCGATGCCACTGGCCAAGTCGAACGGCAACGGAAAATCTTTGCCTTCGGCGAAGACGATGCGTCGATCGGCGAAACCATCGCCGTCGGTGTCTTCAAGAATGACGATGCGATCCCGCGGCATCTTCCCCGGAACGGTCCGTTTGGGATACTCAAAACATTCGACGACCCAGACGCGTCCCTTCTCATCCACCGTGAAGGCAATTGGGTTGACCACTTGCGGTTCGCCGGCAAAGAGTTTCACCTCAAAATCGCTGGGTACTTTCATCCGTGCGACCGTCTCTTGGGGCGAGAGATACGGTTGTCCCGAAGATTTGCGATTGTCGAAACCGTATTCTCTTTGCCCCCAAGCCCCCGAAGTGGCCAAGATGCACCCGCCCAAGGCGATCACGAAGAAACGCATAAAATTCACCTAACAAGATCCCCCAGAGAGTTTTTTCAGGTTGGTCTTGCTCGATGGTAACACCGACTCGCAGTGGTCGCAAGTAACCTCTTGCATTGGGCGATGACTCGGAACCGAGGGACGCAGCGGGGAGATGGATCGATGCCCTTGGCTGCGTCACTCGGAGTCGTGGCAGCGGCAGGCCACGAGTTGTGAATTCATAGATCGTTGCCTTTAGCTGCGTCACTCGGTAGTGTCTTGGAGAACCGCTTGGGCAGGGGAGTAGCGCGGCGGCAGTTTGGCAGCTAGCGGAATCACTTGCTGAGCAATCAACACCACTGCGATTGTGAAAAACAGGCGTTGGAACAACCGTTCGTAGGCTTCCAACGCTTCGAGTTTCTTCTGGAGATCGTCGGCCAATTGGGTTGCTTGTTTCTTTTGCTCCTCGAAGTCGCGGCGGAGGCGAACGCTGGTTTCACTGGCTGGATTTTTCTCCGCCGTTTCGAGGGTTTGAACCGCAAGTTCGCTAGTGAATTGGCGTGCCTGTTCTAGTTCCGTCAGTCGTTGCTTCAAGTCATCGACTTCGGTAGATCGATAGCCCAGCCAGATCATCAACGGCAGAGCTGACATCAGAATCAGAGCGGCCAAAGGCACGCGCAGTCCCGGCGTTCGGCGAAGCGTGAATCCGGGAATAACTCCGTAAACTAGGCCGATCCCCCCCAGAGCGAACAGCCAAACTGCTGGAGCGTATCCGATAAATGTGAGCATGAATCTATCACTCCGCCGAGCTATCCGCTCTCTGAGCGGCGGGCTTACGCCCGCCGTGTCGAAACCTCCGGCAACTTGCGTCTACCGGCGCGCTTTTGCGAACACCTCCGGTCACTGACGTTCCCGGCTCGCCTTAGAGCCGACGACGCGAGTCGTCGGGTATTTTTCGCCCCGTCGTCGGGTATCTCTGCAACACCCGCAGACTGGCGTCTGCGACTCCTACCATTGCGTAACAATCCTTGGAGCCGACGACGCCAGTCGTCGGGTGATTCCAACACCTCCGGTTACGGACGTTCTCGGCTCGCCTAGTGGGGTCGCAAGCAGCCAACGACGCCCGTGGTCGGGGGGAGAAGACGCTTCGGTTCCGAACACCGTCCCGTTCGTCCACAGAACTTAGCTTGATCGAGCCGGTGTGTCGTGATTGTCGGTGTGCTCGGCAAACGACGCTGGTAATCGCAATAACTCGGGACGTACCCGTTGCAAGAAGCCCACCAAGAAACCGAGCATCAGCCCTTCCACGGCGACCACCGGGAGATGGGCCGCTAAGACCACAATGGCCAACATCCGCCAGTCTTCCCCTTGGCTCAGTAAAACCAAGGCATTCAGCAAACAAGTGAGCAAGGTGCAGCCCCCGCCTAGTGCCAGACCTAGGGGGAAAAGAGGAGCGATTTCCAGGCGTCGTTCCCCCCAAGCCGCGAAGAGGGAAGCCACGACGATCGTTAGTGCCCCCAGCGGTGAACAGACCAAGAAAGCGGACCAAGGCATCGTAGTCAAGCGGTCTCGCATCCACAGCATACGCGTCAGGACTTCCACGGTCACCGCCAAAGCGAGCAACCATGCACCGACGCACCCCGCTACCAGAACCCAACGTCCCCCACCATGACGAAACCTCTCTGCCTTCGCCGTCTTGCGAAACAGCCAGCCGCCCAGCAGAGCGGGAATCGCTTGAATGCTGACGTTGATTCCCCAAGTGGTGAATCCGCCATGACCGAGCAAAAGCACTTGCAGCAACAACACCACCGCAATAGCCAGCACGCAGCGGATTCCGAGCAAGACTCCGGCCAATCCATTGAGCAATAGATGCACACTAGTCGGCGGGATCGGAATATGCACCAACGACGACGCGACAAACATCGCTGCTGCGGAAACGCCTATCCGCGGGATCTGTTCTTCGGGCAGGTTTCGCGCGGCGAGTGCGAACAGGACCGCAGACACCGCGAAGCCCAACAGCAACCACAGCGGAGATAGCACCCCATCCGCCAGATGCACCGCCCAAAGTCCATTCACCCCAACCTCTTCTCTTTCTTTTCTCTTCACCCAAGCCTGTTCCCTAGCCCCCACCGCGAGCTGCTCAGCATTTCTGGAATTGTACACACCATTTTCCCAACCTCACAACGCTTTTCCCGACCGTCTCCCATCGTCGGTTGGCTTCGGACGAACCCCATTTCCTCAATCGCCGAGAGCCACTTCGTCAAAATTTTCTGCCGAAAATCGGGATCAACTTGCATCTGGATTTGCGGACTAGTTACAATTTGTCGGAAGTATGCCTACCGAAGGCGAACCACCGACAAGGTACGTCGCCGCGATGATCGGTGAAGTCACCGCGATAGTCTTTGCAGCATCCTCAACTTCGGACTGGTTTCCAACGTGTTCGACTTTGGGCAGGAAACGTCGGCACGCTTGGCTGGATTGCAAGGAACCCCACGCCCATGGCCACGATCGAATCGCTCCCTCCCGCTTTGACCGAACGATTGCAACAATTGGAGTCGTATGTCCGTCGTTGGCGTGCGATTCGAGGTGGGACTATCCTCGGACTGACACTCGGACTAGCGGCAGGTCTCGCGGTGGCGGCCGATCTGCTGTTCGAGCTGCCGGCGTGGCTTCGCGGAGGGTTGCTGGCCTTGTGGGGCTTGCTCGCCGTCACGACCGCTTGGCGAGCTTTACTGCGACCGTTAGTCGAACCCATCACCCCGGAACAACTGGCCGCGGCGATCGAAAGTCATTTCCCCAACCTCGGCGAGCGTTTGACCACGACTGTGGAACTAAGCCATTGCGACGACTTAGCTTACGGCTCTCCCCGCTTAATCTCGCTGCTGGCCCAAGAAACCGAAGTCCGCACCCGACGCCTGGCATTCGAGCAAGCCTTCCCTACCGAACCGATTCGACGCAAGGCTATCGCCAGTGTTGTGCTGCTGGCCGGCCTAGCCTTTGCGGTTTTGATCGTGCCCGGAGGCACCACGGCCTTGCAACGGTTTTTTGCTCCTTGGCAGGTGCCGACGATCGAAGTGCCGTACAAACTTACGGTTACGTCGCAAGATGTCCCGGTCAAACGCGGGCAGCCGGTGACTTTGGTCGGGTTGATCGAAGCGACCAAACCCAACGCGGTCTTACCTACCTCGGCTACCCTCGTGATCCGCAAAGCCGATGGCTCCATCGAGCGCTTGTCGATGGAAAGCAAACAAACCAACGTTTTCCATCTGACCTGTCCAACCAACGATGGCGGCTTTGAGTATCAGATCGAAGCTGGGCTAGCACGTTCCGATTGGCATTACGTTACGGTGGTCGAATTGCTGGAGATCGAAAATGTTCGTTTGACGATCACTCCGCCCGAGTACGCTAGCAAAGTCGGCAAGCCGAGCGTGGAACACACGCGCTTGCTCGAGTCTTTCGACGCTTTGCAACATTCGACCATCACTTACACGCTGAAGTTGAATCGTCCGCCGGTGGTCGCCATGATCGAGGTGTTCCGTGCCCGCGACGATCATGCCGACCCGATCGGACGCGATCAACCGACCAAAACCATCGTGATGACCACGAATTCCGAAGGGGAATACGTCGGCTCCTTCAGTGCCACCGAATCAAGCGTGGTTCGTGTGCAATTGCAGGCAGAACATGGGGTTACGTTCCATCAACCCGTCCAACACCTTGACATACGCTTGGATCAGCCCCCCGAATTCCGCCCCGCCGGTATGATGGGACTGCCGGAACGTCCCCGCGTCGTCAATCCGACAGACAAGTTGCAATTGGAGTATTTGGTCGGGGACGATATCGCCGTGGCCAAACTGGCTCTGGAATATCGGGTTAACGGTGCCAAAGAGGTGCAAACGTTGGAGATTCCCACGACCCCCGACGCCGAATTGCTGCAAGGGAAGTGGTCTTTCGACATAGCTGCCGTGGCGAAGGAAGGAGATCGCCTAGAATATCGCTTGCGGGCTACCGACAATCGTTATCTCCCCGCATTCAATCTTCGGCCGCAGTCATCGTATTTCCCGCCGAAGACCTGGGCGGAAGTCCGCTTAGCCAAAGGAGCGGAACCTCTGGCCCAGCAAGAGATTCGCGAACAACAAAAGCGCATCGACGACCAACTGAAACAAATCTTGAAACAACTGGTTTCGGAAGAACGAACGGCGTACAAGCTCAAGCAAGAAGCTGCCAAACGCACCCGCAAAGAGCAAGAACCCGACGCCCAGCGTCTGGCCCGCGAGACGGAAGATACCCGTGTCGATATCGAAACCGTAGCCGAAGAAGCCCGCGAAACGCCCGATTTGAAGAACCTCGGTGATCGGCTCCGCGATGTGGCCGATCGCGAAATGCAAGAAGCCCGCGAAGCCCTGCGCCAGGCGACCCGAGAAAATAAGACCGATCCGCGGACCGAACAATTCACCAAAGCCGATGAGGCCTTGGAAAAAGCCATTCGAGCGATCGAACAATTGCGGAAAGAAAACGAACGAATCGCCCAAGAACGCTTGGCCCAAGAGCAGTTGCGTCAATTGGCCGAGGCGCAAGCCAAACTGGCCGAGCAAGCCGCCAACGCCGACGCGAAGACAGCCCAAGAGCTGGAACGTCAACAAGACGAATTGGCCAAGCAACTCGAAAAACTGCGGGAGCAAAACCCCGCGATCCGTGAAGCCATCGAAGCCAATCGTGGGGAGCAACTGCAAGAGTTGGCCAAGAAAGCCGAAGAGTTGGCCCGGCAACAACGTGAATTGGCGCAAGCCATGCAGCAGACCGAACAACAACGCTGGGAACAACGCATTGCCGATCTGATCGAGAAACAAAAACAGCTGGCACGCCGAGCGGAAGCCCTAGCCCAGGAAACGAATCCGGCCAACAAAGCAGCCCAGGTTCCGCCTCTGAAAGCCCAAGATGCCCAGAAAGCGGCCGAAGCCTTGGAGAAAGGCGATCTGTTCGAGGCGATGAAGCAACAAGACAAAGCCGCCTTGGAACTCGATCGAGCGGCCAAGGAATGGGAACGGGCTATCGAGTTGGCGAAAGACCCTAAGGAAGCCGCCCGGCAGTTGGCGCGGTTGCAAGAAGATCTCCGGCAACGCCTAGCGGAACAAGCCCGCGCTGCCCAAGCGAAGAGCCTCGACCAGATTCCCGAAGCGCAACGCCAAGCCTTGCAAAGCCAACAAGATGCGATTCGAGACGCGGCCCAGCAACTCCCGGTTCCCCCGACGCAACCGCAAGCGCAAAAGGAACAGAACCGAGCGGCCACGCAAGCCGAGCAAGCAGCGCAGCAATTGCGCGAGGCTCCGAATCAGAAGATGGACGTGGCGAAAACGGATGAAGCGATGCGTAAAGCCGTTGAGGCGCTGCAGCGCTTAGCGGATCAACTCCCGAACGAAGACCAACGTCGCCGACTAGCCCGCGAAGAAGTCGCCCGGCTGCGGCAGCAACAAGAGGAAATCACTCGAACCGCGGAGCAACTGACCAAAGACGCCAGCAAGGCGGCGAACCCTGATGCCGCCCAACGCCGTGACCTGGCCCAGAAACTCGCCGATCTGGCCAAGAAACAAGCGGCCGCCGCGGAAAAGTTGGCCAATCTCGACACTCCCCGCCACGAAGCCCGCAAAGATCGGACTCTGGAAGCGCTTCAACAAGCGCTGACCGATCTGATGGATGCTCGCCCTCAAGACATCCCCGCTTCGCAGCAAGAGGCGAAACGGCAGTTGGAACGGCTGGAGCAAGCATTGGCCGGTCAGAAACCGGTCGATGAGAAAGCCCAGGAATTGGCCCAGAAACAGCGTCAATTGGCCCAACAAGCCGCTCAGCAAGCCCAACGCCCCAACCGCGACCAAGCCCGCGATCTGAAGCAACGCCAAGCGGAAATCGCTCGCGAAACCCAAAATCTGCAAGCTCCCGAGGCGGCACAACGCCTTGCCGAAGCCCAAGAGGCCACCAAACAGGCGCAACAAGCGGCCACCGACAACGCCAAGCCGGAAGACTTGGCACGCAAAGCCGAACAAGCTGCCCAGGCTTTGGAGAAACTCGCCGATCAACTGGCCGGCAAGGAAGCGAACGCGGCTCGGGCCGATCGTTTGGCCAAACGTCAAGCCGAGGCTCAAGCTGAAGCCGAACGCCTCAACCAACGGCCCGACCCCCAAGCTCAAGCGGAACTCCGCAAGAAAGAACAGCAAATCGCCGAGGAAGCCAAGCAACTGCTGGCCGGCGAAAACGGTCAGAAGGAAAAACAACAAGCGATGGAAGCCCTGGCCGAACTCGCCCGTAGTAGTCGTCCCGAACAACGGCCGGATCTGCAAAAGAAAGCGGCCGAAGCATTACGCGAGTTGGCCGACAAACTCAATCAACGGGACGCCGCCGCCAAAGCGGAGCAAATCGCCAAAGAACAACAACAATTGGCGCGACAAGCCAACCAAGCGAACGCGGAAGCGATGTCCCCCAAGGAAGCGGCCCAACAAGCCCGACAAGCCGCCAACGAGCAAGCCGACCTGGCCCAACGTGCCGCCGACTTGGCCAAATCGCAACCGATGAACTCGGCTGCCCAGCAAGCAGCTCAGCAAATGCAAGCCGCTAAGCAAGCCTTGGAAAACGCGAAATCGCCCGCCGAGGCTAAAGCAGAGCTGGCCAAGGCAGCTGAGGCTGCCCAAAAATTGGCTCAGGAATTGGCGAAACAACCGCAAGATCCTGCGAAGCAACCATCGGCCAATGCCGCACCTATGAACAACAACGCGGCTCCGGCCAACCCCATGCCGATGAATCCGGCAGCGTTGCCCGAATTGGCCAAACAATTGGCCGAACAACAAAGGCAGTTGGCGCAACAATCGGCCCAAGCCGCCCAACAGGCGAAGAACGATCCGGCCACGGCCAAGCAGCAAATGCAGCAGTTGGCCCAGCAACAGAAACAACTCGGCCAACAAGCATCGCAGTTGCCCGCTCGGCAAACGCCGCAGGCGTTGCAACAGGCCAAACAGGCCATGAACCAAGCTGAGCAAGCCTTGGCCAAGAACGATCCGGCCCAAGCCCAACAAAAACAATTGGAGGCGGCCCAAGCTCTGGAACGATTGGCGCAGCAAGCGGAACAACGACAGCAAGCCAATGCCGCCGCGAACGCGAATTCTCCTGCGAATGCCCAGCCGATGGGCAACAACGCCCCCCCACGGAACACGGCTCTGCCCAATCCGCAGCAGTCGCAACAAGCCCGTGAACTGGCCCAACAGCAACGCCAACTTCGCGAAGAGGTGCTGAAGGCGGCCAATGATTTGGCCAAGAACAATGCCCCGATGCCATTGAACAACAACCCGTTGGGCGAATTGGCCCAGCGGCAACAGCAATTGGCCCAACAAACGGCACAATTGGCCCAGCAAACCGCGCAACAGCAGGGTCAGAAAGCCGATGCCACGCAACAGGCTCAGCAAGCCGCCCAGGCCGCCCAG
>CALEEC010000486.1 GCA_937949245.1 uncultured Gemmataceae bacterium
CTACTGTGAAACCGCAAGATTCGCAACGGTTGCTTGCGGCGATCGCGGAGAGTTACCTCTGCGGTCGTTGAATCCGCCGAACTCAAGAGCAAAGCATTCGGTTCGAGACAGATCTCGCGGATTAAATTGGCACGGACAATCACCGTCGTCTGAAAGCGTTGCTCTCCCGATGGTTGAATCCAACGATAGGCTACCTGCACCGGCCAAGTTCCGCCCCCTTCCGGTTGGCTCATCGTTCGCAGTTGAAAATGAAGGATGCCGGACTGGTTCGGTTGTAGTTCTGAAACGGTGACGGTAGGCTGGGCACAATGACATCCTGTACGCACGGCATCGATCTGGATGCGCCCCATGGAGCCTCGATGCGTGTACGAGATCGATACCTGTCGAGTTGGCCCTGCGTAGATGTTCCCTAGGTCAAGGAATTTCGGCAGTTGCAGTGGTTCTTCGCGAACCAGTGGCGGAGTCGCCAAGAGCAACCAAGTCAGCCAATAGGTCGTATCGATCATGTCACGCCCCCTTCCTAATGCTTGAATCGTGCTGCCCTCGTACTCCGATTGCCTATCTGGGACAAGATCACTTGGAAAAAAAATCCTTTTGATGAACGAAAAGTTCGCGCCAACGCCACTAACATAGGTGACCTGTTTGTTCCCGTATTGGCTGGGGAGTTTTTCCATGAATTTGACGCTTCGGACCTTGTTAGCCTATTTGGACGATACTTTAGATCCGAAAGATGCACGTTTGATCGGTCGCAAGGTAGCGGAAAGCGAATACGCGCAAGAGTTGATCGAGAAAATCAAGAAAGTTACTCGACGCCGTGGCTTAGTACCGTCTGCGCCTGGCAATCAGGCGGCGTTAGATCCGAACGAAGTCGCGGAATATCTAGAAAATTCGCTAGCCAACGACAAAGTCTCGGCTTTCGAGGAAAGTTGTCTGGAATCCGATCTCAACTTGGCGGAGATCGCTTCCTGTCATCAAATCCTCACCTTGGTTGAAGGAGAACCGGCGCAAGTTCCTCCGACAGCCCGGCAACGGATGTATCGACTGGTTCAGGGACGCGAAGCAATCCCTTATCGGAAACCCCCTGCACCAAAGCCTTTACCGTCGATTGACGATGACATTCCCCCGCCTTCGGAAACTACCTCGAATCTGTTGTTCGGATTGCCCGGCACGGGGCTGAAATCGGCTTGGTATCAGCGAACCGGTCCGTTGGTCATGGTGGCTGTCTTGGCGATTGTGTTAGGGTTTTCGATCCGTCAGGCACTTCCGCCCAGTCCCCCTGCGGCATCGTCCAGCGCTATGGAACTGGCCGATGCTTCTCTGCGTGCGACGACTACTGGATCTGCGACCCCCAAACAACCAGAACCGCGAATTAGTCCTTCTACTTCGCCCAGCACTCCTGCGAAAAAAGAGTCTGGGAAGTCTCCTGATCTTGCCCCAAAAGAGCAACAAGAACCGATTCCAGCGCCGAAGAAGGAACCGGAAACCACTACGCCGCAGGACGATAAGAAAAATCCCGAACCTCCGAAGGAACCCATCGACAAAAAGGAGCCGGCCCCACAACCGAAGACTCCGTTGGTCGTACAACCTGTCCCCCCGAGCAACGAGTCCAAACCGGTCGCATTCAATGGTGCGAACGATAAGACGATTCTGCTCCATAAACCCGATGCGATGTGGGTCCGCGTGTTACCCAATCAACGTATCTCCAGCAATGTTCCATTGGTTGGGTTGCCTGGATTCGCAAATGAAATCCTCACCGATTCTGTCAGGCTGATTCTTTGGGGGGGATTGCCCGAAATTGCCCTGATTCCGTTGCTGGAAACCCGTGTCACCTTGCACGCCCCCGCAAACGGAATTGATGTCGATCTCACATTGACGGTCGGACGCATCTTCCTCCAGAATCTGCGCAACAATGGCAACACGACTGTACGCCTGCGGATGCGAGGTGAACTCTGGGAATTGGTGCTGCACGACCCGCAAACCGAAATCGGGGTTTCTTACTTCACGCTCCGCGATCCAAATGTGCGCTTCCGTCCCGATGGCAAAGCACAATCGGCACGACACGATGCTTATCTCTGTGTCTTGAAAGGATCAGCTACGGTACGGGTCCGCAACAAAGAATGGGTGAAGTTGGTGCCCAACGCCCAAATCGGTTGGGACAGTTTTACGGATAAGATCTCCGAACCGATCTCGATCAAGAACGAAGCTCTCGCCTTCTGGAGCAAAGACTACCCCGCGAATAGTTACTTCAAAGAGGCTCTGGTCGAATTCGATAAACGGACACGCCGCGTCGGAGACAGGTTGGACGTAGTTTTTGCCGCTCCCCTGAGCGATGAACGCGACAAGCCCGCCAATCGGGCGTATGCCGTTCTCTGCATGGAGTCCATCGATGCCCTCAAGAATTTGCTGGACGCGATGTCGTGCGAACAGTTCTGGGAAGCGCGTGCTACCGGGGTTCAGGCCACCCGAGTCTGGGCTGCCCAGGAGCCGTCCCGCGAGAAAATGCTCTACGACATGCTGATATCCAACAAGAACATGGCTCCTGCGGAGGCACAAAATGTTCTCGATCTGCTGTTCTTAGCTCCCGACCAAATTAGTATCGATACGGTCGATTCGCTTTTGGAATTTCTGAATCACCGCCACCTGATCATTCGCGAAATTGCCTACTCTCACATGATGACACTGGTCGATCCAGAAGGAGGTAAGACCTATTCCCCCACGGACCCCGCGGATGTCCGTGCCAAGAAAGTAGCGGAATGGAAGAAGCGGATTGAAAAACTGAAGACCGCCCCTTCTCCAACGCCAATGCCACCGAAGAACTAATCGTGACGTTCCCATAAGTTCCTACTCATGCTCGCCCCGTCGAGATAATCCTAGGTTCTCGACGGGGCGAATTCGTAGGATCATCTCATCTGAGCGAACTCAAGGGATTATCTCATGGGACAAACCCCTAGAATGATCTCTATTCCGAGTGGCATCCCCTGTTTTCAATAGCGAGTTCATGGTTATGCTCTCACTCCCCGAGCTTTTAGCCGATCTAGTTCGATTGCCCAGCGTCAATCCCATGGGACGGCCCCTCGAAGGGGCTTATCTCTACGAGTACCAAGTGACGAATTATCTCGAACGGTTTTTCCGCAACCTGGGTATCGAACCAGAACGTCAACCTATTGCCCCGCAACGAGAAAACATCATCGCTCGATACCACGCCCCCCACGCGACTCGGACGATTCTTTTCGAGGTGCATCAAGACACCGTTCCGACCGATGCGATGACCATTGATCCGTTCGGAGCCATTGTGGAAAACGGTCGGCTGTACGGTCGGGGGGCCTGCGATGTCAAAGGAAGTCTGGCGGCCATGCTCGGGGTGTTGGCTCGACTGTGCCGGGAACGGCCGAAGACCTCGGCCAGCCTAATCTTAGCCTGCACGGTCGATGAGGAACACACGTTTTTAGGTGTGCAAAAGTTGGTCCAGATAGGATTGCAGGCAGACTTTGCCATCGTGGCCGAACCGACGCGATTGAACATTGTCCCCACGCATAAGGGAGTCGTGCGTTGGGAAGTGACCACCACCGGTATTGCCTGCCACTCCTCAGCTCCCGAACGAGGAGTCAACGCCATCTATCGCATGGGGCGATTGTTGGAAGCCATCGAAGGCTATGCCAAGTCCCTGTCGGCCAAAGCAAAACATCCCGACTTGGGCACTCCTACTTTGAGCGTCGGCACCATTCAAGGGGGGGTAAGTGTCAATACCGTGCCCGATCGTTGTTCGATCCTCGTGGACCGCCGCCTGTTGCCGGGAGAAGATCCTCGGGAAGCCGCGAAGCACTTTGAACGTGTCCTCCGCGAGGAAGCCGAGGTTCCGTTCCACTGCTCGGCACCGTTTCTAAGTTGTCCGCCCCTTCGACCGTTGGGTTCTCAGGAAGCGATCCAACGTCTAGGGGACGCGATTAACTCCGTTTGTGGCTCCCATGAGGTGTTTGGCGTGCCGTTTGGCACCGATGCATCCACTATCTCGGAGGCAGGCATTCCCGCCATCGTGTTCGGCCCCGGTGACATCGCACAGGCCCATACCCGGGATGAGTGGATAGAATTGGCTCAAGTCGAAGCCGCAGCGGAAATTCTCTATCGGCTTGCCACACAGCCCTAGACGCGTGACAGGCCAGACGATACCAGCTAAAATATTAGTAGAATCTCGCCTACGGTGGGCGCGATCGTCCGTGACTTTTGGGAACTAGTTGGAGGAAGGAACGTGAGTATCGTTCGAGTAGGTCTAGCCGAAACCAAGGGATTCGCGGAAGGTTACGAAGCCATCTTCGGCAAGAAAACGGAAAAGAAATCCCCCCCTCCCGCTGAAGAAAAGAAAACCGAAACGCCTGCTTCTCCGACGACCACCGCAGAAACTAAGAGTGAAGCCAAGAAGTGATTCTGCTTACTAGCCGAGAGCTTCTCCTTCCCTTCCGAGCGGGCAATCGCTCGGCTCTCGGTGCCTCCCAACGGTCCATCTTCCGCATCCGCATCACTTCCTCGCACGACCTTTCTGGTACAACTCTTGCCCTCGATGATTCAAAGTTGTGTGTCCAGATCGCCCTTGGGCGTTTCGTTCGTGTTGCGCCTTTGTAGTTATCGGCTCTCCGGGCATCAAGTAGATCTTTCACACTTCGTCCGCGTGGCACATCCTGGGGAAAGCGATAGGATGAAAAGATGGACGATCCTCGTGAATGAGAAGGAAACATCGTATGCTAGCGCGGCGGGTGCAATACTTCAGCGAATCGGTCATTCGAGAGATGACCCGACTAGCAACTCAGTATGGGGCCATCAATCTGGGGCAAGGCATGCCTGACTTCGACACCCCTCAGCCCCTACGCGACGCCGCCTGCCAAGCGATTCAGAATGGATTCAACCAGTACGCTATCACCTGGGGCGCACCGATTCTGCGACAAGCCATCGCTAAGAAGGTCACCACCTTCAACGGTATTCCTTGTGACCCCGATGCTCATGTGACGGTCTGCTGCGGTGCGACCGAGTGCATGATCGCGACCATGTTGGCTTTAGTTGATCCTGACGATGAAGTGATCGTCTTTCAACCCTTTTATGAAAATTATGGGCCGGATGCTCTGCTCAGCGGAGCGAAACCCGTTTGGGTCCGACTCCATTCGCCGGGATGGTGCTTCGATCCTGATGAACTCCGCCGGGCTTTCTCGCCAAAAACCAAGGCCATCATCATCAACACGCCGAACAATCCCACGGGAAAGGTATTCAGTTACGACGAACTCGCGCTCATCGCCCAGTTGTGTCAGGAGTATGATGCATTCGCCATAGCCGATGAGATTTACGAGTACATCCGTTACACCAACCAACCGCATATCAGTATTGCTACCCTACCCGGTATGGCAGAACGGACGGTAACCATTAGCGGCTTATCGAAAACTTTCTCGGTAACCGGCTGGCGATTGGGGTATTGCATTGCTCCCGAGACGATCACCCAAGGCATTCGCAAAGCTCATGATTTCCTGACTGTTGGTGCGCCTCATCCTCTACAGATCGCCGGTGCCGCGGCACTGTCACTGCCCGATTCTTATTACGAAAACCTCCGTGCCGACTATCTGCGTCGCCGGGATTTGTTTCTTCCTTATTTGCGTGAGGCTGGCTTTCGGTTTGAGGTGCCCCAGGGGGCGTATTATGTGATGACCGACATCTCCGATCTTACCTCGATGACCGATACTGAATTTGTACGTTGGCTGATCCGAGAAGTAGGCGTTTCCGGGGTGCCGGGCAGCAGTTTCTACGCTCCGAAAGAACTTGGTTCGCATCAAGTACGATTCATGTGGGCCAAGAAAGATGAGACGTTGCATCAGGCAGGGCAACGCCTTTTGACCGTGCGAGCGAAGTTGCCATCGGGGAAATAATCGATCGATGAAGCATGGTTGCATCGATTGCAGGAACTGTCATGGCCCAAGGTACTCTCTTGGCTTGGCAAGACCGACTATGCCGTGCAAGAAGTTGAGAGCGTAGCAACCGTTAAAGCCCAGGACACCGGAGTGAAGTCATGTCCTCCACTCGACGAAACGTAAGCACCTCCATCGCCGAGGAGGCTTTCGTTCCTAAAATAAAGGCTATTGTTGTCACGCGACTTTGCGATAGGAATGGGAATCATGGCCGACTGGCAGCGTACTCATACTTGCGGTGAACTTGGTGAGGCACACATCGGACAAACAGTTACTCTCAATGGATGGGTCCATACCTATCGCGATCACGGCGCGTTTGTGTTCATCGATCTGCGCGACCGTTATGGCCTGACCCAGGTGATCTTTGAACCGGATCGTGGCGAAGAATTGTTTCGCCTGGCCCAATCCCTGCGAAGTGAATTCGTCGTCAGCGTCACTGGCAAAGTCGTCCGCCGACTCCCCGGCAACGAAAACCCAGACCTGGCTACGGGGATGATCGAAGTCAAAGCCGACGCGATGCGAATTCTCAATGCCTGCCCTACCCCACCATTTGAAATCACTGAATTTGGCAAAAACCTCGCCAACGAAGATTTACGATTGCAGTATCGTTTCCTGGACCTACGCCGTCAGAGTCTTCAGCAGACGCTCATCTTACGTCATCGCTTGAACAAAACCATCCGCGATTATCTCGACCGGCTGGGATTCCTCGAACTGGAAACTCCCCTATTAGGCCGATCGACCCCGGAAGGTGCCCGAGATTATCTCGTGCCCAGTCGCGTCTATCCGGGGCAATTTTATGCGTTACCGCAATCGCCCCAGTTGTATAAGCAATTGCTGATGGTAGCGGGGTATGACAAATACTTTCAAATCGCCCGTTGTTTACGCGACGAAGATCTTCGAGCCGATCGGCAACCGGAATTTACCCAACTCGACTTGGAAATGTCGTTCGTCGAGATGGAAGACGTCCTTCGAGTCATTGAAGGCTTGACGGTGGAACTGTTTCGCGTTTGCCTTGGCGTAGAAATTCCGACCCCTTTTCCACGCCTGCAATATGCCGAGGTGATGCGGAAATACGGCAGTGATAAACCCGATTTACGCTACGGTTTGGAAATCGTCGATCTGACCGATTGGGCCGCTACCACCGAGTTCAAAGTCTTTCGCGATGCGGCCACCTCAGGCAAGAAAGTACGTGCGCTGAATGCGAAGAACGGCGCGGCCAAGTTTTCCAACACCGACTTGAACAAGGGAGCCGTCTTTGAGTTCGTCAAACAGTACGGCG
>CALEEC010000487.1 GCA_937949245.1 uncultured Gemmataceae bacterium
CACCGACCCAACTGGCCATGCTTTTCGCCCCACTTTTTTCGCCAACAAGGAACGTCTGACTTAGGCCATCAGTGATATCGGCAATGCGGGTTCGGCTATTGCGGTAGAAGACTCCCCGAGCATTGAATGATTCACCGGTCACAATGTCGACACCGGGCAGATGGATCGAAGGCACCCAAGGTGCTTCGTTGAGAAACGGCATGTTACCGTAACTGCCGACGTAATTGCCGCGGGCCAAAGTCCCCCGCCAACTGCTCGACACGTCCCAATCCTGCGGCTGAATCGGTTCTTGCCGCAAATCGGAGGGACAACGAAACATCCCGAGCTGGGCCGTGCGCACCGTGTCATGCGTTCCGGGAGCAAGGATCGGCTGACGAAAATCGATCGAACGAAACAGAGCCTCTTGTTCCAAGTCCGCGAGCAGATGCGCCGCCCATCCCCATCCTGGGCCGACATCGCCAGCGTTGTGCGGCATGCCATTGGCCAATAACGAAGTGTACCCCGGCGGGAACTGGCCCACGCGGTCATGGTAGTTGTGCAGTGCCAGACCGATTTGCTTCAGATGATTCTTGCACCGCGTCATGCTCGCTGCTTCCCACACTTTCTGGACCGCAGGCAATAACAAACCCAGCAGCACTGCAAGGATCGCAATCACCACCAATAACTCGACCAAGGTAAAGGCTGGACGGTGTCGGGGAGACATAGGAATCCTCAGTTCGCTTCACCAAAGAAGCCATATCGGTAACACTAAAAAATTATTTAGTTTCGACTAATTCATAAGTCAGTTTAGACTAAAAAACTTCTTTGTCAAGACAAAATAGCAGTGTGTTGATGAAAAAAACCCCGACCGAAGCCGGGGCTTCGATCGGTGTGCGAGGTGGATGCACGTCGAGATTTAGCGATTGGCGTAGTTGGAATGTGGTGACGAAGTCCCCGTGCCCCAAGGACGCGGACGTGGTTCTCGCGGACGAGCTTCATTGACGGTTAAGCGCCGACCTTGAAACTCGACGCCGTTCATCGCTTGAATGGCCTCGGGGCCGCCATCGATCATTTCGACAAAACCAAAACCGCGCGAACGGCCCGTCTCTCGATCGGTCACCACCTGGGCTCGCAGCACTTTGCCAAACTGCGAGAACGCCTCCACCAGATCGTCGGCCATCGTGCTGAACGAGAGATTGCCTACATACAATGTCATACGCATGGACAGTCCTTGCTTTAAGCGTTGGCTCAATTCCACATTCCTTGCCAGAAAGCAGGGATGACAATGTCGTTGCATCCAAGAACCATACATACCCCTTCATCGCAAATGAAACAAGATCGGCTCTGCCAGCGGTTCGATGACACAGACATCGCCTTGACAATTGCCTCCACCGATCTTCTCGCGCCGTCCCCTTCCCAAGCACGATCGCGGAACGTGGTGCCGCAAACTAGCGAATAACGCGGTGTCGCAAGCTAGCGAATAACGCGGTGCCGCAAGTTAGCGAATCTGGACCGTTCCTAAGGTCACCCAACCGGGTCGATCGACATCTTGCGATCGATTGGCGAAACGTAGCGGCTGCCCTTTCGGCAGGGGATTAGGCACCCGCAGGGCAAGCCGATAATTCCCGGCAGGGACATCAGCCAAAGGCAAGGCATCTTTCCAAGTTCGTGCAGCTTCGTTGGGCAATAGGCCGATCAACTTCCCGCTGGCGGGAAAGGTTTTGACCACTTCGCCGTTGTGGGCCAACAATCCCCATTCGGCTTTCCAGTCGTAATAGAACGGTGCGACGCCGCGATTTTCCAACTCGACCTCGACGCGAAGCGTTCCGGTGGCCAGCGGCGGGAACGTGGCACTCCGTAGATGGAACTCGTAGCCCATGCGACGCACTTCGCGTTCCGCCCGTTGAACCCGTCCGGCCGGTTGCCGTTTCTCGAACATGCCGGAGTCGAGCAACCAAGACGCATGGGTTTTCTCGACACACGCGCGGAAATCCTGAATGCTCGGATCGCCCGGGGGATCATCAAACACTTTGCCCCAGGCTTCGGGACGAATTTCGCCTCCAATCGGAGCGATCTTCCATTTGTCGATCGCTTTTGGGCCGGCTTGAGCCAATGCGGTCATGTAGAACCATTCGTCGCCCTTCTTCCCTGTTGTCAGAGTCGCCCAAGCGAACGAATCGTCGTGGTAACCGAAGCGGCGGTGAGCATTGGGGGCGAAATAGGGGTCCGAATTTCCCACCGGGTAGCGGACCAAGATAGGGGTGATGCGGAAATGAGCCTCGTAAGCGTCCAGCACTTCTGCTTGAACGGTCTTGCTAGCGAACAGTTCTACGCGGGGGTAGGTATGCCATTCTCCCCAAGTGCCTAACAACCCGGCCGTGATGAAACCGATCCGCAGGTCGCCATCGTATTTCTTCCCCAACGCTGCGATGAAGTCGGTCAGCATCTTACGCAAACGCGGATCTTCGTAGTCCGGCGTCTCGACCATGGCCGGGGGTTGGGCGTTGGTGTTGCGATAACGATGCACTTTGAGGCCATCGCGTAGGAGATATTCGGGAATGCCACGTTTGCGATGCGGATATTCCATGTAGATGCGAAAGATGGCCTGATGCCCCCGCTGAGCGATGGCTTGTAGGAGTTTTTCTAGCGGCGTCCAATCGTACTTTTGCGGCCCCAGCACGAGATCCGACAGAGGCAGATAATCGAATTCCATCGAATGTGGAAACCCGGATCGACCTTCCCCCGCGTAGGGGACCAAGCCTTTGAGCGGATTATCGATCGGCGCGGGGGCGTATTCCAGCAACCGGCGAATGGGTTCATCTCCGCGCACGGACGAGGCCAAACCAACGATGCTGCCGGCCAGCAGAATAGCGATTCTCATGCGAGTGTTTCTCCGTTGGTACGACATGATCCGCGCAACGCTCTCCCAGTAGGTTGCCATGTTTGCGGAGTGAAGGAAAGAGGGAAGAACCAGATTCCGTTCCGAATGGAAGCCAGAATTGCGTCATTCGCTTGCAAGCAGCGGGCGTCACCCCGCGGTGGTTGAAGAATTCTCAACCAAGATTGGCTAGTAAGGGTGGCCAATCATACATTTTTGATGCATTCAGGCACGGCGGGCTTACGCCCGCCGCGCGGAGGAAGTGATTTCAGCACTCTGAGCGGCGGGCGTAAGCCCGCCGTGTGCAGGAAGCAAGCGGCCACAGATACACTTTCCAAATGCGCGACAACTCAAAAATAGTGGCATCGTTGAGCA
>CALEEC010000488.1 GCA_937949245.1 uncultured Gemmataceae bacterium
GCGTTGCCCCAAGGCTGGAGCAGTTGGTCCGCTGGCGTGGGAGGAGGGTTCGGCACCAGCGACAGCCGGTCGTTTTCGCCGACACTTTCGTTGGCTTCGACAGCCTCGGTTTCGACAGCCGCAGGTCGCGCTTGGTGGGACGAGGTATTTCCTGCCAATGTGTCGGCCTCGGCAATGATTGCTGCGGATAGCTTGATCGCGGGGCAAGTGTTGGTACGGGGCGCGAATCTCGCCGGTTCTACGCCGACCTACTACGCGGCCACGCTGACCCGGGGCATCAGCGGGCAGATTGTCCGCGTCCATAACGGCGTGACAACTGTACTCGGGACGATCCGCTCCGCCCTTTACCTCAGCGGACCTTGGGTTCGCCTAACTTTGGACGCGAATGGGCCGACGTTGGGCATGAAGATTCAACGGATGGACACGCAGCAGTGGCTCAATGGTTCTGGGACATGGCAAACCGCTGAGACAACCGCGATGGTCGTCCAAGACACGGTGATTGCCCAAGCAGGCTATGTGGGGGTGGCACGGGCCGCCTCGGTCGCGGGGAGTTTGTTTTTGGACGATGTGACGGTTCGTTCGCTCGAACTGACTCCCCCAGACACTCAAGCGCCGGTAGTGACGATCCATACGCCGGCCGCGAACGCAACAGTGTCGAATCGCGTGACTGTCTCAGCTTCTGCCACAGATAATGTCGCCGTGACCCGCTTGGAATTTTGGCTCAACGGCCAACGGCAAGCCACTTCGAGCCAAAGCCATGCGACGTGGGAATGGGATACCACCACAGTGCCTAATGGTCCGCAAGTGCTTGAAGTACGGGCATTTGACGCAGCCGGCAACCAAGGGACGAGCAGTCGAACGCTGCTGGTGCAAAACACCCCGAGTCTGCCGGAAATTCCCCGGAAGTATTCGCACATACGGATTGCTCAACTGGCTTACAGTGGCAACCCGATGGGCGCATTCGAGCAAAATCTGCTGCGAACGAGCGTCGATCTGGTGATTCCGAATACCCGGTTTCTCAGCACCATTGATCAGGTCGCTCCCGACACTCCGCAATTGATTTACGCGAATCTGTCGAATCTGTACTTCGATTTCCTCGTTGATTGGTTGAATTACGCCGACGCCAGGAATGTATCGCGCGAATTAGCCTTCTACCATGTGACCGAGCCGGTGAGTTTTTCCGGCAATAGCCCTTCGTCACAACCGGTGAACTGGTTCTGGAATGTCGCGCGCGGCTCGGCATTTCAAACCACTTCCTTACAAAATCTCACCGTGGCTTCGCGGAACAACACTAGTGGCTTGCTCAACCTAGGGGGAGTGGGCGAGGCCTTCTATATTGGTTACCTGGAAAAGTTTCGGGAAATCCACTGGCAATGGCTACGCACCGCAGGTTCGGGATGGCGTGGCATTGTAGAATACGTCAGTGCTACCGACAGGAATGGCAACCCCACTCAGTGGAAGACGTTGAATCTCGTGAGTGACACGACCTTCGGGATGACCGCTAACGGTACGATGGTCTTTCATCCGCCGCAAGATTGGGTGACATCCAGTATCAACAGCAGTCAACGGCTGTATCATATCCGTGTGCGTGCCATCACGGGAGATGCGTTAACATCTCCTATAGCACGCTCCTTGTTAGGCCGGGACTATGTCGGAGCGAACGGCAGTACTACAGGGATCATCCCCGCCTTCGACCATGCCGCGGATCGTGACGGCGATGGCTATCTGAATGATGTGGAATATGCCAACCGAGCCAACGGCAAAAATGCCCGATTCGTCTATGAGAGTCGTTTGTTCTACCCCTATTACGGCCAAATGCGTTTTGCGACGAATCCGAGTAGCACCATCGTTCACGAATGGATGATGGACTATCATCAGCGGCTGCTGGCTAGTTTTCCGTTGGCCGATGGTTTGTTCATCGACAATTCCGGGGGTCGGTTGCCGATTGGGAATACACCGATCGCGGAATCGTTGAGCAACTACGCGGTCGATTATGCGGCCATGTTAGGGGCATTGAATCAAGCCATCGCACCCAAGTGGGTGATGGCAAATACAGCCAATGGCAATCAGGATACGGATCATGTGATTCGTGAAACCCCTGCTTCGATGGAAGAATTTGCTATACGACCTTTGGCCGCGACCTGGCAACAATTCTTAGACCTTGCAACCATGGTGCAGCGCCGACAAAATCTTGTCACTCCTACTCCCTATATGGTGATTGATAGTCACCCGATGGGAGGTAGCCCCACCGATCCGAGAACACAATTAGCGACCTTGGCTTACTACTACATGATTGGCAACCCAGATACGACATTTTTGATGTTCTATGGTGGCTTTGAACCCTCGTCCTCATGGACGCGCCATTGGTCCCCAGCAGCGGCCTATAATGTGGGACGCCCGTTAGGAAACTTCCGTGTCTGGGCCACCGGAGGAGATCCGACCCATCCGAACCTGATATATAACGTCTACAGTCGCGATTATGAGAATGCACTGATCTTGTATAAGCCCCTCTCCTACCGCCTCCAGGTGGGCACCGGTACGTTAGCCGACAACACCGCGACTACCCATCTGCTCCAAGGAACCTATCGTGTCTTGAATGCCGATGGCACTCTGGGGGCGTTGGTCGATCGTGTGACTTTACGCAACGGCGAGGGGGCCATTCTGATTAAGGTTTGAGGTCGGTAGGCGATCATCCCGATGGGAAGTGATTCAGAGACCACTGGGACGTATTGCGAATGCGAGAGAAAATCTGAGCGATGACGGAATCGGCCACGCATTTCCCCGTCGTAGTCAAGGCGATGCTCGTTCCGTCATCCTGGAGGTGCCCCGAATCGAGGAAAGGTGAGAACGCATCGCCGGCGATCTCATCCAACGAATAGCCCGTCTGAATCTGAAACTCGGTACGATGAATCCCGCGAGCGCGACGAAGTTGGATCGCTAGGGTTTCCAGAGCGCGTTCCGCCTCGGAAAGCGTCTCGCGTTGAAAGGTAGGATCCTCTCCACGGAAACAACGTCGTAGATATTCAGAAAAGCTACGCGTGTTCAATTCTCGGTTCAGGTGAACATATCGAGCTGCTCCGAGGCCAAACCCATAATACGCATGGTTGGCCCAATAAACTTCGTTATGCAGACATGATCCCCCCGCCTTGGCAAAGTTGGAAATCTCATACTGAGAAAACCCGCACTCTTGCAACTTCCTCATAGCAAAAAGATACATCTCAAGTTCGATATCTTCAGCAACCGGTGTGAGTTGGCCACGATGAAGTTGCTTCCATAAGGGAGTTCCCTTTTCATAGGTGAGGCCGTAGGTGGAAAGGTGATCGATCGGCAGAGAAATCGCATGTTCAATGTCCTGTTGCCAATCTTCCATGGTCTGCCCTGGGACTCCAAAGATCAGATCGAGCGATCGATGAGGAAGAAACTTGGCGGCCATGACCACGACGGAGTCGACCACATCCGCGCGATGCAGTCGTTCCAAGGTAGACAAATGATGATTGTGAAACGATTGCAAGCCGATGCTAATTCGGTTGACCCCTGCCTCGGCCAGCAGTTGGCATTTCTCCGCGTCGAGACTTTCAGGCGTCGATTCGATCGTACATTCGACCACTTTCC
Source organism: uncultured Gemmataceae bacterium (assembly GCA_937949245.1). Classification (GTDB taxonomy): domain Bacteria; phylum Planctomycetota; class Planctomycetia; order Gemmatales; family Gemmataceae; genus CALEEC01. Next base: position 3,613 of record CALEEC010000488.1, read on the forward strand.
CCTCCAGAGGCAACCATTGTTGGAGCATCGCCAGCAGGCGTTCGAGTTGCGCTAGCGAAAGATACGTGGGAGTGCCTCCACCAATGAAGCGAGTTTGCACCGGACGAGGGGTTTGAAGGCGTTGTAATTCCAGTTCCAACGCTTCGAGATACAAGTCGATTTGTTGATCTTGATGAGTAACTACCGCAAAATCACAGTACCCGCAATGATGCGCACAAAAGGGAATATGGATGTACGCTGCTCGGGGAACGATCCAGGGGACCGCGTTGGCCATCGAGGAAGAAGATTCTGTCATTCGCTGGTGCTCTTGACATCCAATAAGATGCTCGGGGGCTTGCGCGAAGAAAGCCGACGCTACAACGATTATCCTTCTCAAGCCGGTGGGACCATAGGCAAACGAATGCGTGAGGAATGGTGGTGGTCGGGCACCTCGTCAATCGCCTTTGTAGGGCAATGCCCGCAGCCGCTGCCACAGGAAGTGGACGCACCTGAAGGAAACAGCGAGCGATACAGCGTTCGCACGATGTACGCTATTGATCCCCCCACCACGAAGTAGGTCAACAGCATCTGTGGAGATTCGAGCATATCTTCATCTCCAGACAAGCAAGCTGGTCCGTTAGATCGATCCCACCAGTTAGCCCATCCGATGACCGAACCACCAAGCTAGCCGATGAGATCGACCAACCACCAAGCTAACCGATGAGATCGACCAACATTCGCCCCACCTGGTAGGTACACAAGGCACCAAGGTAGGCCAAAATGGTCATGTAAGTGAAGGTGAACAGAGGCCAAGTCCAACTGTTGGTTTCGCGGCGAATGACGGCTAGGGTGGAAGCACATTGACAACACAAAGCGAAAAAGACCATCAATCCCAGAGCAACGGGGATTCGATACGGTCCCCGTATCGGATCGTTGGCCCATTCGGATTGAATGGCTGAAGCCAAGGGCGTTTCGCTGGGGTCGTCGGCTTCGCGAACGCTCTTGGGGTCGATATCGCCTTGGTTGTAGATGATTCCGAGTACCCCGACGACTACTTCTCGTGCGGGGAAACTTGCCAAGGCCGCCATGCCGATGCGCCAGTCCCATCCTAAGGGGGAAAAAATCGGCGTCATGGCTTTCCCGAGTTGACCCAGGTAACTGTTGCTCTTCCATTCGGCATGAAGCACCGACAACGGCACCGTCGCGGAACACAAAGAACTGCCGACGTAAGCCGCTTTCAGGTAGGCTTCCATCTCTTCGCTCGGTTCCGTCTGGAGACTCGACCATGCTTCGGGCAATTCGACATCCTCTTCGTATTGTTCTACCCATTCTGTAGCTGCGTTGAAGTCTACATCATATCGGGTTCCATCGGGTCGATGGTTCGGAAAATATAACAAGGCCCATATGATGATCATCGTTGCCAGAATTAATGTTCCCGCGCGTTGGACGAAGGCTAAGCCAGCATCGTACATACGGCGAAGCACGGTGCGAAACGTCGGCCATTTGTATGCAGGCATTTCTAGTACGAAAATCGGCGTTGCCCCTTTCAACAGAGTCCGTTTCAGGCACAAAGCAACCAAGGGAGCAACGATCAAACCTAACAGATAGATAGCAAACAAAGCCACTGCCGGCAGCCAAGAAGGTTCGCGGAGAAAGGTGTAGGCCATGATCATGTATAAGGGCAATCGAGCGGAACAGCTCATCAGTGGGGCGACCAAAATCGTCGCTAAACGATCTCGACGATTCTCAATCACGCGGGTGGCGAGAATGCCCGGGACTGCGCAAGCCATCGATGACAACAAAGGAATGAAGGATTTCCCATTGAGACCACACCGGGACATGATACGATCCATCAAGAAGGCAGCGCGAGCCATATATCCACAGTCTTCTAATATGGCAATGAATGCAAACAATATCAGAATCTGAGGGAGGAAGATTAACACACTGCCGACACCTTTGATCACGCCATCGGTAATCAGACTGCGTAGGGGGCCGGCATCCATATTTTTCTTGACCAGATCGACCAGCCATTCTTTGCCTTCGTCGATCCAGGTCATCAGAGGTGTCGCCCATTCAAAGACCGCCATGAACATGCAGAACATCAATGCTAGGAAAATCAAAGTTCCCGCAATTTTATGAGTCAGGATTCGATCGAGGCGGTCGGTCCACGTCACCGGTCTTTGTGCAGGATAGGTGATGCACGCCGCGACTTTGGCGCGAATCCAACCGTAGCGTGTTCGAGCTTCGATCGCGGGGATGGGAATGCCCGCCGTGGCGAGGCGTTCGCGTGCCGAGCGAATGCGTTCACCGATAACTGGTCCGAGCGTCTCGGCCAAGCGTTTTTCCGTGTAACCGCCCACGTCCAGTAACCCACGATGTGCCAGAAAGTCCGGCATGGTGGGGAACTCCGTCTCGATCTTCTGAACTTCGTCCTCCAATTCCTTGGGAAATGCCGGCTTGCTCGTCGGCTTGGCTTGCGTCTCGATGGTGCGGAGAACGACTTCCTTGAGTTGATCCAAACCGATCGACTTGTTGGCCTGGATGGGCACCACCGGCAGCCCCAGTTCCTTGGACAATCTCTCGAGGTCGAGTTGAATGCCCTGGCTTTTGGCTACGTCGAGCATGTTGACGGCAAGCACCACAGGCAAGTCTAAATCGAGCAATTGCGTGGTCAGATACAGATGCCGTTCCAAATTCGACGCATCGACAATCGAAATGATCGCGTCAGGACGAGGTTCATTCGGTTGATGGCCGAGCAGCAAATCCACAGCCACCATTTCATCGATGCTACGCGGTGCTAGGGAGTAAGTACCGGGCAAATCGATCAAGTCGATGGTGATGGAACCCAGGCGTGTTTGCCCTTTCTTCATCTCC
>CALEEC010000489.1 GCA_937949245.1 uncultured Gemmataceae bacterium
GCGATCGGGTGCCCAACCTCGACCTCCGCTTCTTCGTCACAGCCGTGGCTATCCAACGTCAAACCGGTGGTGACTTGGCTGAGATCCTCGACCGCATCGGCTACATCATTCGCCAACGGTTCAAGATCTTGGGCCAAATCAAGGCCCTGACTGCCGAAGGCCGTTTGTCGGGAATCGTGCTCATCGCCTTGCCGATTGGTTTGTTCTTGCTGATGCTCCACATGAAGCCGGACTACATCTCGCTACTGTGGACCGACCCCACGGGCATTAAGATGAGTATCGCTGCGATTGTGCTTGTGCTTATCGGTTCTTACGCGATCAAGAAGATCGTCGATATTAAAGTGTGATTCCATCAGCCGATTTTGCAACGGGAGATTCACTCGTGTTTCTTTTCGCCGACTTCTTGACCGATGCTACTCCCATCCTCGTGGCCATTGCCGTGGCGTTGGCCATCTGGAGCATCTCCACGTTGTTCACCGCGAAGCCCAGCCAAGCTGAAGAACGACTCGAACGCTTGGGCCGCTCGAAGTCTCTGGAGGAGATCGACTTAGCCGCCGCGCCGCAATCGAAGGCTCGCTTCGCCGGCATCCGCGACGTCTTGGCGAACCTCGGCAACTCCCTGGAGCCGCAGTCGGAATTGGAGAAAAACTCCCTGCGGGTCAAACTGATGAATGCCGGCTTCCGCTCCGAGGCCGCCGTGTCCATCTACCAGGCTCTGCGCCTAATTTCGATGGGCATCATGTTGCTCCCTGCTTTGGGATACTTTGCCTTCACCAACGGGTTCACCCAGCAGAATTTGTTCGGCTCGATCCAATGGATCGTTGTCATTGGCGGTATCGGCTTCTATTTGCCGCAAATCGTTCTGTGGCAATTGCGTACATCGCGGCAGCAGGAGATCTTTCTAACACTGCCGGACGCCCTCGATTTGCTGGTCGTCTGCGTGGAGTCGGGGCTGGGGTTGGACGCCGGGTTGCGTAAAGTGACCGACGAAATGAAGGAACATGCCAAAGTGCTGTGTGAAGAATTGACGCTGGCGAACCTGCAACTCCAAATGGGTCGGCCACGCCGGGAAGTGTTGCACGACCTGGGGGTACGCACCGGCGTCGATGACGTGCGTAGCTTGGCCGCGATCCTGATTCAAGCCGACCGCTTTGGTTCGAGCATCGCTCAAGCCCTGCGGGTACAATCGGATTCGATGCGAACCCGTCGTCGGCAAATTGCTGAAGAGAAAGCCGCCAAGACGGCCGTGCAACTGATCTTCCCGCTGGTGTTGTTCATCTTCCCAGCGATCTTCGTGGTGCTGGTCGGCCCAGCAGCGATCCAGATTCAGAAGAATCTCCTCAAGTGATATGACCTCGGCGGATGATACAGAAATAGTGAGTTCGTGAGTCGCGCTAAGCGACGAATCGGGTGCCCCGAGTTCAACCGGGGCCAATCGTGCCCCCGAAAAGGAAGTTCGGGGGACGATAGCTCACCCGCAGTCAAGCCGGCCCACCAGCTTCGTCTGGTCGAACCGGTCCTCATCAGGGGGAGTTTGTAGATGAAAGGATTCATCGTCCGATCCCTGGCGATCGCTGGTCTAGCGGGCTGTATGGCCGGCTCGATCGGTTGCGTCAGCGCTGTCAATCGCTATCGGGAAATTGTCGATCCCTGTTGGCCAGAACGCTACAATGCCGTCGCTCGCGATGAGGTGATCGCTGCGTTCGGCCCGCAAGTGCAAAACGGTCACATTCTCGATCGCACGATTTGGCCCTATCACTTCGAGGCGGGCACCGACATTCTCACCCGCGGTGGCCAAGAGAAACTCGACGAACTGGTGCGTCGGCGTCCGCAACCCGATCAACGCCTGTTCCTCGCCACGGCCCGCGACATTTACTTTGACCTCAGCAAAGCCGATGAATACGTCAAGAAACGGCAAGAACTGGACGCCAAACGCGTCGCGGCGATCCAGAAATACTTAGCCGTTCAGACCGCGAGTCGGCCGATGGAATTTGAAGTGTTAGTGCATGATCCGTCGGATCAAAACCTGCCGGCCGTGGGCATCAGCAACGCGATCCTCAACTGGCGTCTGCAGTTCCAAGGCTCCCGCCAGGGCACGGCCTTTGGTGGTCCGGGAGGTGCACAGATCGGTGGCATGATGATGGTATCGCCGCAATCGCAAGCCGGAGCAGGCCAACCCGGACCTGGGGGTGGTGGAGCCGGCAACCCGGGCCAATAAGCTGGACCTCTCCGTTGGTTCTTTCCACGAGCCTCACGCGGACGCTGTTCGCGGGAGGCTTGCTTCCTGTATCGTCTCGACTCCCGTGTGCCGAAATCGGATCACACGTTCGATCGTTTGCACCACCAATGGCCCGGAACAAAGTTCTACTTGCAGCCGATATTCCATCGGCAGCGTCTCTTGGTAGAAAGTCGGCTCGGGGATGATGCCGCGATACTCGGCACGCATCTGCTGAGCAGCCGCACAACTCCCTATGCAACGCAGCGGATAGCAGACCTGAACGGTTTGCACCCCGGGGCAGCTGGGGCCGATCAGGGCCAAGCGGAGTGAAGTGTCGCTGCTCTCGTGGGGTTGCCAAGTTACTTGGACCAGCAGATCGGCCTCGGCACTGGAGATCCGACGCGGTACGATTTCCACCTGGTGGATGCAGGGAGTAGTCATAGGCCTCGTCCTTCCTTGACGGTGCGAACATAGGCCGCGAAATTTTCCACCGTTGTGGCTTTGTCGCAGCCGTGGTTCAAGTTCACTATATGCCGATATCCTCCGCCGGCTTGCACGCAACGTTGGGTCGCCGCGACCACCGCTTCGACCGAGCCGCTTCGTAGCACCTCCTCATCGACGTTGCCTTGAAACACCAAGTGCGGATAGCGCCGGCGTGCTTCGGCCAGGTCGTGGCAGACTCCCAAACTGATGACCTCGGCTCCAGTTTGAGTCATCGCTTCGAGGTAAGGGCACTCCTTGACGAACAAAATCCGCGGCGTCCGATTCACGGTGGTGAGAATGTCTCGATGAAAGGGCTGCGCCCAGCGGAGATACTCGTCATACTCGAGCATCCCTGCCCAACTGTCGAATAATTGATAGATGTCTGCTCCCTGACGGGTCAGTTGATCGAGAAAGCTGATGGTCGCGGTCGAGAGGCGATCGAGCAAGCGCTGCCAAACTTCGGGTTGTTCGGCGGCGAAACGTCGGGTAGCGTGAAGATCTTTGCCGGTGCCGATGCAATAGGTCGCGACCGTGAACGGTGCCCCGGCAAAGACGATGACCGGCAGTTCACCGGCCAAGGCTTTTCGGACGGTAGCCAACAGGTCGAGGATGTGCCGATAGCGTGCCGGGTCGGGGTTCGGTTGCAGACGTTCGAGGTCGGCCAAACTGCGGATCGGTCGGTCGGGCATCGGGCCAAGGTGCGGTTGCAGTTCAAACGGCAGCCCCATGGCTAACGGCAGCGTGGTGATGTCGTAGAATAAGATGATCGCATCAACGCCAAACCGTTTGGGACACAACGACGCCTGGGCCGACAGTTCGACATTTTCGGAAAACTCGAAGAACGATTTGCCGGCTCGCAAGCGATTGAATTCGGGATCCCAACGCCCGGCCTGACGCATCGCCCAGACTGGAGGACGTTCGACCACTTCCCCCCGAGCAGCACGGATCAACAAATGAGACTTGAAAGCAGCAGCATCAGCCATGCGAAGCACTCGCGGGAGGTTGAAACGCCGGACGTAAGGCTTAACCTATATGCAGGGACACCCAACGACTACGCCCACCTGGGAATCGTTCCCGCAAGGGGTTACCCCGCCGAAGGCAGCGTACCGTTTACCATCGGTGGGGAACATCGCGTTCGTATGGCAGGCACACCGTTTCGGATCGGCACCGCAGGATCGTTCCAGCTTTTGCTTGTCGGCAAGTTGCCAGGCTGGTATCCTTGCAGAGAGAAAACGAGTCCGCAGCCGCAGAAAGGGTATCGATCATGGCAGAGAAAAAAACCGTGCTTATCGTCGATGACGATCACGAATTGGTCGATGGTTTGCGGACGATCCTCGAACGCCAAGGCTTGCACGTGATCACGGCTCACGATGGGCACCAAGGCAAACAGATGATTTATCATCATCGGCCGGACTTGGTGGTACTCGACATGATGATGCCGCGGATGGGTGGCTACCCGGTATTGGAACATTTCCGAGATAAAGCCGACGCCCCGCCGATCATTATGATCACCGCCAACGAAGGAAGTCGGCACAAAGCCTACGCGGAATACCTCGGCGTGGTGGACTACATTCGCAAACCGTTCGCCATGGAACGCTTCCTCGAAGCGGTCCATAAGGCATTGAACCGCCCCAATGCCGCGGACAACGCTGACACGGGAGATAGCCATGCGACCTGAGTCTGCGCCCCCACCGACACCTACGCAGGTTTATCAGCCAGATACCGTGCCACGTTGCGAGTCGGCCAACGCGGACGCAGCGCAAGAACCTTCTTCCCCACCATCGATTTGGAACGAGCCTCCTTCCACTTCCCTGGAGGCCCATGACATTCCCCCTAATCCACCTACGTTGCAGGTTCCGGGATACGAAATCCTCCGCGAACTTGGCCGAGGAGGTATGGGGGTTGTCTATCTGGCCCGGCAGGTGGGCTTGAATCGCTTGGTTGCCTTGAAAATGATCCTCAGCGGCAGCTACGCTTCCGCCGGCGAACTGCAGCGCTTTCGTGCCGAGGCGGAAGTCATTGCCACACTGCAACATCCGAACATCATCAGCATCTACGAAGTCGGCGAATACGAAGGCCGACCGTTCTTTTCCTTGGAGTTTTGCGGTGGAGGATCGTTAGACCGTCAGATCGATGGCACCCCTTGGCCTCCTCAAGTGGCAGCCCAACTGATCGAAACCTTGGCGCGAGCGATCCAAGTTGCCCACGAAGCCGGCATCGTCCACCGCGACTTGAAGCCGGCCAACGTCTTGTTCACCGACTCTGCCGGTGGCAAAAGTTCGACCTCCCTAACCACTTCCGACCAACCGCAGCACCTCGGCAACCGGATTCCGAAAATCACCGACTTCGGCTTGGCCAAGCGGATCGATTCTCCTTCTGGCCCCACGATTTCGGGCACGATCGTCGGTACGCCGACGTACATGGCTCCGGAACAGGCGATGGGGCACGTCTCGAAAATCGGCCCCAGCGTCGATATTTACGCTTTGGGCATCATCCTGTACGAACTGCTGATTGGTCGTCCGCCGTTTCTGGCAGCAACGCCGATCGATACCATGATGCAGGTCATTCAGCAGGAACCCTTCCCGCCGCGACGTCTGAATCCGAGCGTGCCGCGGGACTTGGATACGATCTGCCTGAAGTGCCTGCAGAAAGATCCGCAACGGCGTTACTCTTCGGCAGCAGAGTTAGCGGAAGATCTCCGCCGGTTCCGCGAAGGCGAACCGATCCGTGCCCGGCCGATGAGTGCGTTGGCCCGTGGTTGGCGTTGGTGCAAACGCAATCGCGCGATCGCGTCGTTGCTGGCGCTGATGTTGTTCGGTTTGTTGGCCACCTTCGTGACGGTGACTTGGCTGTGGTGGCAAGCAGTCGATGCTCGGCAGCAAGCGCAGCACTCCGCCCAGCGGGCGGAGGAGAATTTCCGCAAGGCGCGGCGCGTGGTGAATCGCTTTTCCGACGAAGTGGCGAAAAACCCCTTGCTCCGCGAACCGGGCCTGGAACCGATGCGGTTGAGTTTGCTTCAGGAGTTGCGCGAATTTTACGACGACTTTATCGCGGAATGGGGCGACGAACCACGTCTACGGGCCGACCTGGGACGTGCTTTGCTGGTGTTGGCCCAAGTAAGTGCCGAGGTCGATAGTCCCAAACAAGCCATTGCCCAGGCCGCCCAGGCATCGAATTTGTTCGACCAACTGCGTACCGAACACCCGGAAGACAACGATCTTTTGACCCATTACGTCGAAAGCACGCACTTTCTGGGGCGGTTGCATCGTTTGGAAGGCCGATTGCAAGAAGCCCTGGAATATTACGGCATGGCCCAACGTGCCGCCGAGGTATTGGCCCAGCGTCTGCCCAACGATCCGCGAGCGCAAGCGGACCTGGGCCGCTGTTACCGCGGCAAAGCCCACGTCTTCAGCGAGTTGAACCGCTCCGTCGAAGCGGAGCAAATGTATCGCGCCTGTTTGAAGGTTCTGGAACCTTGGGCCAAGCGTTCCGACGCCTCGGTCGAACTCCGACGCGACTTAGCCGCGACCTACACCGGCCTGGGCAGCGTCATTCGTGGCACCCCCGCAATGGACCAACAGACGATCGACGCGAACCGGCAAGCGATCGCCCTGCAATCGGCACTGGTGCAAGAATGGCCCAACGTATCGCAGTATCGCTCCGATTTGGGCCGCAGTTACGACAATCTCGCGTTGACTTTGTGGCAGTTGGGCCGCAAAACTGAGGCGTTGGCCGCCTACACCGAGGCGCGCAAACACTGGGAGACATTAACCAAACAGCATCCGGCAGTACGCACCTTTCCGGTAGCTTGGGCGACGACCTTGGCTCGCCTGTCGGAACTGCAAGCGGAGGAACATCAACCGGAAGCGGAGGCCACGGCCCAAGAGGCGATCCAAGCGTTGCGAATTGCCCAGAAAGCGGGAGCCTTCGAGGAGTCGGGCCGTTGGGAGCGGATGCAGCGCAACCCTGCGATTCGCCGACTGATGCAGCGAGACGATTTTCCCAAGGGCTTCCCCAAGAACCGTTAGCCGTTCCCCGAATTTCTTCCGATCGTGCCATCCACTCGCCGGCGAAAATCTCACGGCAGGCTTACATAACTCGAAATCGAAACGATTCAGCGTAGAAGCGAAGTTGCTGGCTTATCGGGAGGCTCAGTTCGTCGGGCGGCTGAAAATTTGCGTGTGCAGCCAACCAAGCGGTCGCTCGACGGTCGTCGTGGATTTGGAAACTCGACAGAAAATGCCGTGGGCATCAATGACGCTGACGATTGGTCAATCGTTACGCATCTACGCGTAGAAAAGCGATGACCCTGACGGGACTCGAACCCGTGTTACAGCCTTGAAAGGGCTGTGTCCTAACCGCTAGACGACAGGGCCGTTTGCAAACGCAACAACCGATTTTTAGGGAGTCTGAGCCAATTCGTCAAGGCGGATTGGCTCAGGTTAGTCTATTTTTCCCGACGCCGTCCGCACTAGGGCCGTTTTTAACGCAGCCGGTAAGGCACCTCCAAACCATGGGCTTCCATCCGTTGCGCGTCGGCCAAGAGTTCGTGGCTGGGTCCCTGAGCCATGCATATCCCCGCATCCATCAGGATCGCTCGCGGACATAAGTCGAGTACCAAATCCAAGTCGTGCGTGGCAATCACTTGCGTTCCAGGCAGATCTCGCAATTGGCGGATCAATTCGCGTCGGCCGCGTGGGTCCAGATACAAACTCGGCTCGTCCAACAAAACGACCTCCGGCCGCATCGCCAAGACGCCGGCCAGGGCCGCTCGCCGTTTCTCGCCCCCCGATAAGCGGTACGGCACCCGTTCTCCTTGTCCCTCGAGTCGGACCGCTCGCAGGGCTTCTTCCACCCGCTGCCGAACTTCGCTTTCCGGCAAATTCAAATTCAACGGCCCAAAAGCGACATCGTCGTACAACGTCGGCTGAAATAACTGATCGTCGCTATTCTGAAACACAATCCCTACCTTGCTGGGCAGGATTCGCCGATCCCGCGGCGAAGTCGGGTCTAGTCCCATCACCCGTAGTTGGCCCGCTCGCGGAGTTAAGACGCCGGTCAGACAGAGGAACAGGGTCGTCTTGCCGGCCCCATTCGGGCCAATCAAAGCGACACGCTCACCGACCTGAATGCGCAAACTCACGCCGCGTAACGAGGTTCGGCCATCGGAATACGTGTGCGTCAGTTGGTCGATCCAAACGGCAGCATCCTGGTCCAGACCGACTCCGCTTTCCCGGTCGGAACCGACTCCGCCTTCCCGGTCGGAACCGTTTCGATGGTCGCGGTTGGAAGCAACCACATCTGCGCGGTTGGAGTCGATCCGATCATCGCGGTCGCGGTTAGAGGTGTCCACGCAACGCCCAGTCCCACAGAATCCAAGCCAACGTCCCGCTACTGATGATAGTGAAAAAGCCGACGTCGCGCCAGGTGGTGCGGAAGGTGTTCAGCGTGCGAAATTGGCCGTCGAAGCCGCGGCAACGCATCGCTTGGGCCACCTGCTCAGCGCGATCGGCACCCCGCACCAACAGCGTGCCGACCACACAGCCCAAAGTTCGATAGCTGTGCCAATCGGTTCGCCAACGAAAACCCCGTACCCGTAGCGCGATACGCAGCCGCGTTAGCTCGCTGGCCAACAAAAACAAGTAGCGGTAGGCCAACAACGTCAATTGCACGAAGATCCCCGGAATGCGTAAGGCGTGGGCGGCCCGTAAGGTCGTGGGGAGCGGTGCGGTGGCCAACAGAATCAGCATCAAGGTGACGATCGTCAGAGCCTTCAGCGTGATTCGCCCAGCGGTTTCCACGCCGAGGGGAGAAAGGGGAAGCGGTCCCCAAAATTCCAGCAGAGGCGGAGTGGGGGACGAGGTCGTAGGCAGAGTCGGGGGCGTGAGCGGAGTCGAGGGCGGCATTGGCATCGGCATGGTCCAAGGCAGCAACAGCCAAAATGGGAGCAGCAACGTGAGCGTTGCCGCCCAACGTTCGATTAGCCAAGGCCAAGGAATCCGAGCGAAGCGAGTCAAAAGCAAAGCGCCTGTGCAAGCCACGGCAAGGCTCGGCAAAGCATGGCCGAGACCGACGGCCGCGACGCTCAGCAGCAGGGCCGCGAGTTTCCAGCGTGCATCGACCTTGGCCAACGGCCCGTGGCAGGCCGGCAAGTCGTGCAACGTGGTCATCATGGCGTTACCGCATTCATTGCTTGGGAGAGAACAGGATCGACCGATCCCGCGGATCGCTTATCGGCTGCGTTTGGGATCAGTATTTTTCGGAGCCGACTGCCATTCACGGCGTAGTTCCGCCTCGGCTTGCAGCCAATCGCGTACATCCGTGCCCGGGGGGCAGCCGTTGTCGCACCAAATTTGGTACGCTCGTTGGGCGATCCGTTCCCAGGGAATGTCAATCCGCTCTTCAACTGCAGGGGCCGCAAGTTTTTGCACTATAGGCAGTTGCGTCGCTGCATTCGTTGTCGAAGTTGCTTTCGTCCGGCCCTTGAAAAAACTCAGCAGACCCATAGAAGGGTATCCTCCTACCTTCGGCTTGGTTCTGTGAAGTTCGATCGTTGCATATTCTATCGAAAAAAGGAGCGACGAGCAAATTCCGATTCGATCGAAAATCCCTTTCTTCTCCGAATCATCTCCTCCGGTCGCTGACGCTCCCGGCTCGCCGGGTCAACGAAACTCCAGCGACGGACGTCTG
>CALEEC010000490.1 GCA_937949245.1 uncultured Gemmataceae bacterium
GCTGGGCCGTATGCCGAGGTCGTTGTCGAACGGTTGAAACTCGATCCGCGGTTGGTGCTGTACGTCCCTCCGAGTGAAGCCGAATGGCGTAGTCGGCTCCGCAGTGGCAAGACCGATTTAGTGGTCATCGCGGACGAACGCATCCTGCGAACCGTGCCGGAATACGATTTTTGGGTCGAGCCGAATCGTCCCGAAAGCATCTTGGCCCGCAATGCGGTCGAGAATGCGTTGTTACGCCGCAGTCTGGGCGAATCGGCTCCCCAACCACGCGAGTTTACGCTTCAGGAAGTCGGCGGACGCTATATCGACTTTCTGATCCCTGGCTTGATCGGCATGAACGTCATGGGCGGGGGATTATGGGGCGTGGGCTTCGTTATTGTTGATATGCGTGTCCGCAAATTGCTAAAACGCTTCCTGGCCACTCCCATGCGTCGCAGCGATTTCTTGATGAGCGTGATGCTCAGTCGCATGATCTTCACCGTCCCCGAAGTGCTTATCTTGCTCGGTTTTGGTTGGTGGATCTTCGAGGTGCGCGTGGCGGGGAGTCTCTTTGATCTGATCATGGTGATTCTTTTGGGGGGGGCGACCTCATTTTCCGGGATCGGATTGATGGTCGCCTGTCGAGCGAAGACCATCGAAACCGTCTCGGGATTGATGAATCTGGTGATGTTGCCGATGTATGTGTTGTCGGGGGTGTTTTTCTCTTCGGAACGCTTCCCGCCGGAGATTCAGCCGCTGATTCAATTGTTGCCTTTGACTGCTCTGAACGATGCCCTGCGTGCCGTCATGCTCGATGGCAAAGGGTTATTCGCCCTCGGTTCGCAATGCGCGGTGCTGGCCGTTTGGGCGATCGTCTCTTTCGCTGTGGCCCTGCGATTCTTCCGTTGGAAGTGATTGGCGCTCTTTTCCCTTCTAGCAAGGGGGCACGCGATGCGGAAGTGATGCTGCCATGCTTCCATGGGCAATGATACGCTCACCATGATGCGATCATAGAGTGTCCCGCGATGGTGGACGCATCAGAAATTTTCTGCGAAGATCGTTCAGTGGACAATCGGGCGCTCTTTCTCCTGAGGGGGAATTGTGTATCCTAACGGGAAAGATGCTTCCGCGGTCATCCTGAGAACTTCCTATGTGCCCCCCCGCAGTTGGCCGATGGCATGGATTCGGTGCAAGCATCGCCCTCATCTTGCTATGGAGTACTTCGGTTCGATCGGCTGAACCTGTGGTGACATTCCAATTGGAAGATGGCTGGGTGGTCTTGACGTTGCATCAAGAGCAGCGACCCATTGCCGACGCGGGGATCAAAGTATTCGATCGCAACGATCGCGTCTTTGCTGAAGGCACGACCGATGAGCAAGGCATGGGCACCTTTCCCTTGCCCAAGGGGGATTCTTTCTTGGTCGATGTTCGCATCGGAGCCAAGACGGCCGATTCGATTCGTTTGTCGGTCATCGATCAGCAAATCGAACCTAGCCGTGTGTTGCTGACCTTCGGTCTGCAACCTTGCTGTCAGGCACCTTCGCGAACTGCCGCAGCAACCGCGAACCTCCACGAGGAGTCATCCCCAGTCCAACCGGGCCGTTTGCCGACTTGGTTGCAGGCGCTCGGTGGTGTGGTGTTTCTGGTGATCGGGACTCTGCTGCTGGTGGTGGGCCAGCGTTCGACCAGTGCCCCAGTTTCGCCGCGTTTGAGGAAGCGAACATGAGTACCACAACGGACCAAATGTCGCAGCGTGCTTCCTGGTGGATCGCGTTCGGTTTGGCCTCCCTCCTGGCAGGGGGCGCGTTGGTGTTCAACTGGTATCGGCACCAACCGGCTACCATGCCGACCGAATCGGAACCGCCCGACTTAGCGCAACAAGCCCTGGCCGATCTGGAGCAACGCAATTTCCGATCGTTGTCGGCATCGCTGGAACAATTGCTCAACGATTCGAAATATACGCCGATTCCTACGCAAGCTCATCCCTTGCTGGGGCAACCTGCTCCCGATTTTCAGTTGCAGACGGTAGACGAAAAAAACTGGTCGTTGCGCGAAGCCCTTCAGCAGGGGCCGGTCGTGGTGGTGTTTTACTATGGCTATCATTGCAATCACTGTGTCAGCCAGCTTTTCGGTCTGCACAAAGACATTGAAAAATTCCGCGAATTAGGTGCCCAAGTGGTGGCTATCAGTGCCGATCCGCCGGAACTGACGCGAGAACGCTACGCTCGTTACGGAGCCTTTGCTTTCCCCGTACTCTCCGATCCCGACAATCGCGTGGCCACGCTTTACGGCACGTTCACGCCCAGCAAAAAAGCGGAGGAAGACGGCGTGCTGATGCATGGCACCTTCATCGTGTCTCGCGATGGACGAATCCGGTGGACTAATCGCGGCGATAGTCCTTTCGTGGAAAATCAAACGCTGCTGCGTGAAATCTACCGCACGGAGAAGGGAAGTTCCTCGCCGCGAAAATCGTGATCGGCTTATCGCACGATGCATGGACGGTGCGAGCCGCTCGAAGTGGGATAAAAACCGCAAGCATCGCGATGGGAACGGACACGCATCGCGAAGAGAATCCATCGAAACGGAATGAGAACCTTGGCTATCGCCACCCGTCTATACTGGAAGTGAGAGTGTGCCGAAGTGGGGCGTACAGCGAGTTCGGAGGGAGGCCAATAATTATGCCGGGACGCGTGGTGCTGGCCATGTCGGGCGGAGTCGATTCGTCGGTTTCGGCCGTGCTGTTGCAACGGCAAGGCTATGAAGTGATCGGCTTGTTCATGCGTACCGGCGTGCAGCAGCCAGAAACCGATTCTTGCGATACCAAGTCGCACAAGAAAGGCTGCTGCTCGGCCATCGATGCCCAAGATGCCCGGCGTGTGGCCGAGCGGCTCGACATTCCGTTCTACGCCCTCGACTTTGAGGAAGACTTCCAACGGATCATCGACTACTTCACCGACGAGTATCTCGCGGGCCGAACCCCCAATCCTTGCGTGGTCTGCAACAATTGGCTGAAGTTTGGCAAGTTGTGGTCGTTCGGCAAACAACTTGGGGCCGACTACATTGCCACCGGCCACTACGCCCGGGTGCTATATGGGGAGGACGGACAACCGCAGTTGCATAAGGCGATCGATCCCGAGAAGGATCAATCGTATGTGCTGCATGGCATCCGCAAGAGTATCTTGGCCAAGTTGTTGTTCCCCGTGGGGGACTACACCAAAGCCGAGATTCGCGAGTTGGCCCGCGAGTTCGGCCTGAGCGTGGCCACGAAACCCGATAGCGTCGAAATTTGTTTCGTGCCCAACAACGATCATGCGTCGTTGATCCGTCAACGTCGTCCCGATCTAGACACAGCGGGGAATATCGTTGATAGCGCCGGGAACGTGCTGGGCCAACACGACGGCTACGAGCGATTCACCATCGGTCAGCGGAAAGGACTGGGCGTTGCTACGGGATCGCGGCGTTTCGTGCTGGAGATTATCCCTGAGACACGCACTGTGCGGATCGGCGACAAGGAAGAATTGCTTGCGGCGGGGTTGACCGCGTCAAAGGTGAATTGGCTGATCGATCCACCGTTGGATATCCCATTGCCATGCACCGCCAAGATCCGTTATCGCACTCCGGGGAGTGAGGCGACGGTACGCGCGTTTGGGGACGGTAGCGCCGAAGTGCGCTTTGCCGTGCCGCAAGCGGCGGTCGCGCCGGGGCAAGCGGTCGTGTTTTACCACGGTACGCGGGTCTTGGGTGGGGGGTGGATCGAACAAGCCGTTCCCGCCGAAACGGCATCGTCGCTCCAGAATCGCGGTCGCGAATCGCTCCTGTCCCTTTAATTTCTTGGCCCATCATTGGGGGGAATGCTATTGCCAACAATCGGTCGTGAATCCCTGCCTTCGCTCTAGGCTGGGACCAGAAGCAATCCTAAGATGGTTGTACGGTCCCGTCATGGATACAAGGAGTTGGCATGACACTTCCGCGCCTCGATTGGTTTGTGTTGCAGCCTCCCAGTGCCATCTACGGCATCGGGCATACGGCTCGGGTGATGGTTTGGGCCGAAGTCTTGTCGCAGGGCACTATCTATCGTGACGCAGTTCTGTGGGCCGCGATCTGTCACGACCTGCGTCGCGAAAACGATGGCCCGGATGCGGACCATGGCCGACGGGCTGCTCAATGGGTCCGTGAGGAGTTGCCAAAGTGGCTTGAAGTGCTGCCGGAGCATCTCGATTGGATCGCCTCGGCTTGTGAAGGCCATGTCGATCCCGATGCTCATGCCGCGTTTCGTCATCCGGTCCTTTGGCTGTTGAAGGATGCCGACGGACTGGACCGTGTGCGTCTGTGTGACCTCGATCCACGATATTTCCGGCATCAGGAGACGCATGATTGGATCGAGTCGGCCTACGAGTTGTACGAAAACACCGCACACCTCGACGATCCCCGCGACATTTGGAGCATTGCCACCGAGTTGAAATTGCCCGTCGAAGGATTATTGCCATTTGTCGAACAATGGAGCCGACGTGTTGTTCCTCCCAGCGTCACCCAAGTCGAGCGATTGACGCTCCAGCGATAAACGCTTCCCGCAAGCGGTGAACGCCTCCCGTAGTTGCGCAGTCCCCCTAGAAAGACAACAGCCGCCCGAGGGGAAAAACACCTCACGGTCGGCATGGCTAGATTCTGGGGAGGATGGTTTTGCTCTGCTCCCGCCAGCGAATGACGTCGACAACAGTTCGGATCGAGCGATAAGCTATAGTAGCACAGCGGGCAAACGCCCGCCGTGTCATGCTCCGTGCCCGTCGAAGGAGTGTGACAATCGCTTGCTAGCAAATCCCCGGCGACTTACGTCTGTCGGCACGCCTAAGAATCAACGCACGGTGCTACCCATCTTGAACACCGGCAGCAATAGACCGGCCACGACCAAGAGCGTAATGCCGGCCATGACCAGCAGCATCACCGGTTCGAGCAGACGCACGAACAATTCCAGTTGCCGAGCGGTGCGTTTTTCGAGTCCGTTGGCAATGTCGATCAAGACTTTGTCCAGCGTGTTGCTTTCTTCTGCGATCGATACCATTTCGACGACATCGCGAGGAAAATAGACACACGCCGCCAGCGGGGCCGCAAGAGAATCACCGGCGGTGATGTTAGCCGCCGATTGTTCGATCGCTTCCGAGATGACTTTGTTCCCGGCCGAGTCTTTGGCAATCTGCAACGCTTGCAATATGGGGATGCCGTTTTTCAATAAGGTGCCGAGAATCCGGGTGAACCGAGCGATGGCCAAGTTCAGGAAAATTTTGCCAGCACCGGGTAGACGCAGGCGGAGTTGATCCAAACGCAGCCGCCCCGACTCGGTCTTGGCCCAGCGACGGAAGGCGGTCCAGGCAAGGAAGCCGCCCAGAACAATAATCCAGCCTTGGTTCTGTACGAAGTGGCTGAAGGCCATCAGTCCCTGGGTCAGCATCGGGAGTTCGCCTTTCTTTTCCAGATCGGCGAAGGTACGTTCAAAACGCGGCACGAAGAAAATGACCAGCAGATTCAAGACGATGAATCCAACCACGCCCAGAAACACCGGGTAGGCCATCGCGCCGACGACTTTGGCTTTGAGGTCTTCCTGATGCTCGGTGAAGTCGGCAATACGTTTGAGAACATCTTCGAGAAAGCCACCTTCCTGGCCAGCACGAACCATGCTGACGGCCAGTTCGGAAAATACCCCCGGATACGCCCGCATGCAGTCGGCCAAGGCGGTACCATCGGCAACTTTAGCGCGAACGTCCCGCAGTACCTCGGCCAGTACCGCGTTGGAACTTTGTCGTTCCAACAGTTCCAGCGAACGCAGCAACGGAACGCCTGAGTGCAGCAGGTCGGCCAACTGCGAGTAGAACGTGGCCATGTGCCGTGGCCGGACTTTGCTGTTGCTGCCGGTCGCTTTGGGTTTCTGGGCCGACAACTTCAGCGGCATCAGACCGCGAGCGTCGAGCATGAGCATCGCTTCCCGCTCATTGTTGGCCGAGAGCGTGCCACTAGTGCGTTGGCCGGATTTCTGAAGCGCTTCGTAAGTGAAGTCGATCATAGCGGTCGTGGGGGTAAAAGATGGCTCATCGAGTCGGGGTCATCCCGCGTCCCCGGCAGTCACTCGGGCGACTTCATCGACCGTGGTGATACCTTGCAAAACTTTCCGCCAGCCGTCTTGACGTAAGGTAAGCATCCCGCCCCGCAGGGCTTCCATGCGAATTACCCCGGCGTTGACACGTTGGACCACGAGTTCTTTGATGACATCGTTGGTAATCATCAATTCGTGGATGCCGGTACGGCCGCGATAGCCGCTTTGTCGGCACGACCGGCAGCCGGCCCCTTTCCACAACAGCGGACCTTTCTTGGCGTCTTTGTCCAAGCCGGGGAAATCCACCGGCAGATCAATCGGATCGGGGTAAAACTCCTTTTTGCACTCAGGGCAAATGGTTCGCACCAAGCGCTGAGCCATGACGGCTTCGACGCAACTAGACACCAAAAACGGTTCGACGCCCATATCGATCAAGCGAGTGAAGGCACTGGGGGCATCGTTCGTGTGCAACGTGCTGAACACCATGTGGCCGGTGAGTGCTGCTTGGATCGCGGCCTCGGCCGTTTCTAGATCGCGCATTTCGCCGATAAGGATCACATCGGGGTCGTGCCGCAGAATGCTCCGCAGGGCTGCCGCGAAGGTGAGGCCGATTTTGCTATGCACCTGGATTTGGGAAATGCCCGGTTGTTGATATTCAACCGGATCTTCGACCGTGATGATTTTCACCGTGTCGTCTTTGATCTCGTTCAACGCCGAGTACAGCGTCGTGCTTTTGCCCGAACCCGTGGGGCCAGTCACCAGAACGATGCCGTGCGGTCGATCGATCACCAAGCGGAAGGCTTTGTAGATTTCCGGTTGCATGCCGCAGTTGGCTAGGTTGAAGACCATGCGTCCCTTGTCCAACAAACGCATGACGATACCTTCACCATGGATCATCGGAATGATCGAAACACGCACATCGACTTCGCGTTTGTTGACCCGCATCTTGATACGGCCATCTTGGGGCAAGCGTTTCTCGGCGATGTTCAGATGGGCCATGATTTTGATGCGGCTGACAATGGCAGCTTGCAAACGATTGATCTCGGAGTGCAGCGGTTGAGTTTGCAAGATGCCGTCGATGCGATAGCGAATCCGCAATTGACCTTCT
>CALEEC010000491.1 GCA_937949245.1 uncultured Gemmataceae bacterium
CGGTGGAAGCAAGCACGGCTCCGCCACAGGCCAACATCTCTGCGGGAGGCAGACCAAAACCTTCGTAATACGACGGGTAAACCAAAGCTCGCGCGCCATTGAACACTGCTGGTAGATCGTCATCGGTAATGTAACCGGAACGGATGACGCCGCGATGTTGTGCCGTGGTGTGGAAATAATCCAGCACCTCGTCAGCCCCCCAACCGAAACCTCCGACCAAGACCAACGGCCAATCCCGGCGTAGAGGGGCCGGTAAATCACAATACGCTCGCAGCAACAGCAGCAGATTTTTGCGAGGTTCGATGGTGCCGACGTAAAGCAGATACTGGCTCGGCAGACGCAAACGCTGCAGCGTAGCTCGTACCGTCTCGTCCGGCAGGGGGCGAAAGTGCGGCCGAATCCCGTTGGGCACGGCAGTCACTCGATCGGCACGGATTCCCAAGCGTTGAATCATCTCATGTCGGGTGAACTCGGACACGGCGATAAAATGGCTGGTCTGCTTCAAACCCGCGTAAAAATTCACCTCATGGGCTTGGACGCGACTAACCGGGTGCCACTGTGGATACAGCAGCACCGACAGATCGTGAATCGTGGTGATCGTCGGCAGTTCACTCGGCAGCGGGAGGAAGTTGGGTTCATGATACAGATCGTATCCCCGTCCTGAACTAGCCAGGCGAAAATGCTGCCCCAACGACCGCCATGCCGAATGACGTAGGAAGCCAAGGCATCGTTGGATCACGCCCTTGGGGAAGCGACAACGCGAAGATTTCTGCTCTGCCGCTGGACGCGATCGCTCCGCCAAAAATCGATAGCCGACGCGGGCCAAGCGTGCCGTCCAGGGATCGGGATAAAATTCGACCTGGGTTTCCGCTGACAGCCGACACAAATGCAGATACAAACTCTCGGCATAATGGCCGATCCCCGTTTTGCGTTTCAAAGTAGACAAGCCGTTGAAAACGACTCTCATACGTCGGCTCTGCGACAAGGACGGGTAGAGAAGGAAGGACACCATCGCCGAGAGCGTAGCGTGTAGCGTTGCCACCACCACTTCGGCAATCGCATAAGAATCGACAGATTCGCCGCGGCTAATGCCTTGAGCACGGCCCAGTGTTGCCGACGTTGCCCCACGCACAGCAGACACCGCATCGCTTCACGCACGGTTCGTGCCGCCGAACCGAGCAAAGCCGTCAGCACCACAAGGACATCCCCATTGCGAAAGGCACTCGCGACGCGATTGCGTTCGACATGGTAGCAGAAAAACGGCGACCACTCGCCCGACGAACCACAATGGATGTGTCGTACCAGCGAAGCCGGTTCGTAATAGAAACGCTCCCCACGCAACCGGGCACGCCATGCGAAATCGAGATCCTCGTAGTACATGAACCAATCATCGTCGAAGATTTTGCTTTCGTTCCAACGATCGCGCCGGATCAACAACCCCGCTCCACACCCGCCGAATGTTTCCCCAGTCGCTTCCCGTTCCCCCCGATCCGGGGAACGGAACGAACGGTCTTTCCCCCGGCCATCGCGGCAGAGGTATAAACCGGAACTGTTGAGCAATGCTCCCTCGGCGTGAAATACCAACTTCGAGGCGATCCCTAATGCTTCGGGATGCCGTTCGGCGCATCGGATCAACTCTCCCAACCAGTGCGGATCGACCTGAGTATCGTTGTTCAATAGGACAATCCAATCGCCGTGCGCCGCGGCAATTCCGAGATTGTTCCCCCCGGCGAATCCGAGGTTTTTCCGCGAACGCACTAATTGCACCCAAGAATATTCGTTCTCGATCAACGCCACGGTTCCATCCCGCGAGGCGTTATCGACGACGATCACCTCGTAGCGATACCGTGGCACCTCCTGGTGGGCCAAAGCATCAAGGCATCCGCGGAGAAATCGTTCTCCGTTGTAACTGACGATGACAACACTCACGAGCATGACTTTAAGCCGCGAGGGCCGCTCCCGGTTTGGGCGGAGTTTTTTCCATATACTTGGTGTACGCCTTGACCACTTCATCGGTGGGACCCACCATGTGGATGGTGCCGTGATCCATCCATACCGCTTGATTGCATATCTTGTTCAACGATGACAACTCATGAGAAACCACTACGAGAATTCGGGCGTTTTCCATCATCTTGCGCATCCGTTCGCGTGCCTTGATCTGAAAGGCTAGATCCCCTACCGCCAAGACTTCATCGACAAGCAAGATTTCGGGTTCCGCCGCGGTGGCAATCGAAAAGGCCAAACGCACCAGCATACCAGCGGAATAGAATCGCACCGGCATATTGAGGAACTCGCCCAACTCGGAAAATTCCGCAATCTCTTTCAACTTCGGAGCCAAGGTCTTGGGGGTCTCGCCTTGGAGATAACTGCGATAGTGGATGTTATCCCACCCGCACGCATCCCACTCAAACCCCAGCGACATATCGAACAAGGAACAGATCCGCCCCTGGACCGTCCGCCTCCCTTTGGAAGGCGGAAAGACACCGGCAATGAGTTTCAACATGGTACTTTTGCCGGCTCCATTGTGGCCAATGATGCCGACTCGATCGCCATCGCGTAAGTGAAGTTGGATATCATGTAATGCGGGAACCACCTTGACCCGGTTGCCTCCCGAACGGAACATCCCGTGGAGGATGTATTCCTTCAGAGTCATCCGCTTGTTTTCCCGCACATGAAAATCGAGGCTGACATCATCCAGATCGATCGAAGCCATCGCTCGTCTCGCTCCTTCGGCGGGCTCTCACCCGAGAACCACCTGCGGCACATGGGCCGATCCGAGTTGGAAGATCCTTTGTTTCTTCGATGCAGTACTTCGCGGTAGATCAGAGTTGGAAGATAATCTTTTTCTCCAATTTGGAGAACAGCAATAGCGCCACAGTCACCCCGATAGCCACAAGACCACACGCTTGGGCGTACAAGTCGAAATCAGCCACTTCCCCCGTCAACAAAGGCGTCCGAATCAAGTCGAAGAACAACACCACGGGGCTGAAGTCGGCTAAGAAACCTACCCCCTTCTCATACAGGAGTTTCTTCTCATACAAAATCGGCGTCAGGAAGAAAAACAATTGGAAGACAACATCCAACAGATGCTGCATGTCTTGAAAATACACATTCACAAAAGCCGCACTGACCGACATCGACCAAGCCAAGATCATCAATAACAAAATCGCGGGGAACACGGCCGGCAGTACCGTCAGTGGTTCTGTGCTTTCTTGAAGGATACAAACTAAGGCGATGACGACACTCATCGAGATACAAAAGTGAATGGAAGTTCCTAAAATCGTTCTCAACGAGTAGATGGCCAAAGGAAGCGGACATTGCCGGATATAATACTCGTTGGCAAAAAAGGTGTGACAACCCTGAGTCGTTGACTGCACCAGATAAGTCCAGATCGACAAGCCACACAGGAAATATGGTGCCGCTTGCCACCACTGGGCGTGTTCCATCCAGCTACTGAAGATCAAGCAAAAAACGATCGTCATGGCAATCGGATGCATCAACGACCAACCGATGCCAAGGAACGAACGACGGTATTTCATCCGCAAGTCCATACGGACCAGCGATCCCCAAAAATACCGAAAGTCCCAGATCGTCCGTAGGGTATTCATATTCGCTCTGCCGCTTGAGACGGTAGGTTCACCGACACAGCCAGTGCCGTCGGCAAGATTCGCCATCGCGTGCGGCACCATAACAACCCGCGCGATTTTCGCTAGACCAGTTTTTCGCGGTCGCGACAAGAGAGTGAAAGGATGGAACCTGCAAAATTGCCGGGAGATAGCCCCGTTCCTACGGATCGACGGCAAGTCTCCCCCAGCATGGCTAGCCCCCAACAAAAGCGCCGGGAGAAAGAGTCCATCGCCCCTTTCTCCCGGGATCGTCCATTTCGCGTTGGATCGTTCGACTACTTTAGGCAAGGACCGGCTTCAGCGTAGCGCTTACTCCACGGTCCACTGATCTTCCGAACGGAACAGGTCTTCGATTTTGCCCGGTCCCTTGGCTTTGATCGCTTTGACGATCTGCTCTTGTACCAGTTCTTCGTAGGTGGGCTTGCGTACTGCACGGAACACGCCCACGCACTCGGGAAATTCGGGATGCACCATGCGGCTCAACAAGTAAGCCAAGCTCGGCTCCTTGGCCGATTCATTGTGATGCAGCAGATCATCCACGGCAATGCCGTTGCCCAACTCGACCGCTTCAGGATCTAAGCCGTTCAGTCGGATGCCTTTGTTGCGATCCTTGCCGTAAACCAACGGCTTGCCATGTTCCAGATACAAGAGGTTGTCCGACTTGATGCTCTTGTCGGTCACATAATCGAAGACACCATCGTTGAAGATCTTGCAGTTCTGATAGATCTCGACGAATGCCGTCCCCTTGTGAGCCGCTGCTCGTTGCAAGACAGTCACCATGTGATTGACATCGACATCGATGGTCCGCGCCACAAAGGTTGCCTCGGCAGCGATGGCCACCGACAACGGTCGGATCGGATTATCGATCGAACCTTGCGGGCTGGATTTCGTGCGAGTCCCCAATCGCGATGTCGGCGAATACTGCCCCTTGGTCAAGCCGTAGATTTCGTTGTTGAACAACAGAATCTTGACGTCCACATTCCGCCGGATCACATGCAGCAGGTGATTGCCTCCGATCGACAAGCCGTCCCCGTCTCCGGTGACGACCCATACTTGGAGATCCGGTTGCGCCATCTTCAAACCGGTAGCAATCGTCGGTGCTCGGCCGTGAATGGTGTGGAAGCCGTAAGTGTTCATGTAGTAGGGGAATCGGCTCGAACAACCGATCCCCGATACGAACACGATCTTCTCGCGAGGCACCCCCAAGGAGGCTAGGGCCTTTTTCATCTGGGCCAGAATCGAATAATCCCCGCAACCCGGGCACCAACGGACATCTTGATCCGTCGTTAAATCCTTGACCGTCAGTGTGGGGAGAGTAGTTGCAGACATATCGAAGACTCCAATAGATAGATAATTTTAACTCGGGTAGAGATCATCAACAAGCTAAAACAAGCTAAGCAAGGCCGGCGTACAGAAATTCCCCGGGAGGGAAGGACGCTCACGCATCACCGGCGGTCGCGACAATCCTATTCACATATTCACGGATGCTCGCGATCGCAGCGAAAACGCACGCGGCTTATAGTCACGACAAGGGCCATTGCGGCTAGCCGGCTGTCGCAGCGGCAAACGCTCGCGGATGCCGGCTTGTCGGTTGGCAAGCCCTCGCGGCGCGGAAGGCCATCATCCTTGCGAAGGACCGTCGCTGACTACCGGCGTCGTCGTGATTTCCACATCAGGGGCACCTGTGAGGATCGCTTCGATCTTGGCTTCGATTTCGCTGACCAAGAAGGGGCGTCCCTGGATCTTGTTCAATCCCACGGCCGGCACGCAGTATTTGGCACGGATCAGCCACAACAATTGACCGGCATTGAGTTCGGGAATTAACACCTGTTTGTAACTACGCAGGACCGCTTCGGTGTTCTTCGGCATGGGGTTGAGATACTGCAAATGGGCATGCGCCACGCTCCACCCCTTGCGCTGGGCCCGTTCGACGGCCGTGAGGATCGCCCCATAGGTGCCGCCCCAACCGAGGACCAACAAATCGCCCGAAGCGGGACCATGCACCTTCAAATCGGGAATGGTTTCCGCGATGTTTTGAATCTTTTTGGCTCGGGTGCGAACCATGTGTTCGTGGTTGCCGGGTTCGTAGTTGACGTTCCCGGTCACATCTTGTTTCTCGAGGCCGCCGATGCGGTGTTCCAACCCCGGAGTGCCTGGCACTGCCCAAGGGCGAACCAACCATTCATCGCGCTTGTAAGGCAAAAACTTGCCGGGTTCCCCTGCACCGTTTTCGTGCTGCGGCTCGTTCGCCCAACTGTTGGGCGTGGTGGGATGCTGAATGGCAATTCGTGGTAGCGAATCCAACGACGGGATCGACCACGGCTCCGCACCGTTGGCAATGTAGCCATCGGAAAGCAAGAAGATCGGCGTCATGAACCGTGTGGCAATGCGAACCGCTTCAAACACCATGTGGAAGCAGTCGGCCGGTGAGCGTGGGGCCACGATGGGCACGGGGCATTCGCCGTTGCGTCCGAACATGGCTTGCAGCAGATCCGCTTGCTCGGTCTTGGTCGGCAAACCGGTCGAAGGTCCACCACGTTGCACATCGATGATGACGCAGGGAAGTTCGGTCATGACGGCCAAGCCGATCGCTTCGGATTTCAAGCAAACGCCCGGACCACTGGTCGCGGTCACACCGATGGCTCCACCGAACGCCGCGCCGATGGCCATCCCCATGGCCGCGATTTCGTCTTCCGCTTGCAGCGTCTTGACGCCGTAGCGTTTTAGATCGGCCAAAGTTTCTAGAATCGGCGTTGCCGGGGTGATCGGGTAGCTGGCGTAGATCAGTTCCTTCTTGGCCAATTGCGTTGCCGTGACTAACCCGATGGCCAAGGCTTCGTTGCCGGTAATCTTGCGATAGGTGCCCGGCGGAATCTTGGCCTTGGGAACGCGATAATGTACCGGCAACAGTTCCATCGTTTCGCCATAGTTGTAGCCGGCTTTTAGCGCGCGGGTGTTGGCCTCAAGGACTGCAGGATTCTTGGCAAACTTTTCCCGAATCCATTTCAGCGTCGGTTCCATGGGGCGTTCGTACATCCAGAACACCAACCCCAACGCGAAGAAGTTCTTACAGCGATCCGCCTCACGAGGACTCAGTTTGCACTCGGCGACCGCTTCCCGATTGAGTTTGTTGATGGGCACTTTAATCAGGCGATAATTCTTCATCGCCTCGGAATCGAGCGGGTTGCTCGTGTAACCCGCTTTCTGGAGATCGCTAGTGCCGAAGGAATCCGAGTTGACGATGAGGATGCCCCCCGGTTCCAGGTCTTTCAGATTGGTTTTGAGGGCAGCCGGATTCATGGCCACCAGTGTGTTCAAGGTGTCGCCGGGAGTGTGGATCGCATGACTGGAGAAGTGCAGTTGAAATCCTGACACCCCTGCTAACGTGCCTGCCGGAGCCCGAATCTCGGCGGGAAAGTCCGGCAAGGTGGAGATGTCATTGCCCAAGATGGCCGACGCATTGGTGAACTGCGTACCTGCCAACTGCATACCATCCCCGGAGTCACCACAGAATCGGATCGTCACCGATTCCAATTCTTGCACTTTAGCGTGCCCATTCGCCGACGCCAATCCACTGGGGGAAGGTGCGGTCGGGTTGGAAATCGTCATGGTTGCCTCGCTACACTCACTTCTGTTGGAGAGGAAATCGTCGATGGCTTCCCCGCCAGGGGGATTTCCTTCGAGTTCTGGGAAGACGGATCATCCGACATCGAAAAACAGACGGCTCTATTCCTATCATTCTATCTTGCGATTGGCACCGAAAGGGCCAGTTCCGCAAAAACCGCAAGATTTCTCAGCAGCACACCGAATTCTCGGCAGGTCCGTCGCGACAACGTCATGCTCCCTCCGGGGTATCGGGAACGCGATTCGGATGGGGCGGCAGATTGTACACCGTTGCCGGAAAATGTTCGACCAAATAATGAGCAATCCGTTTGATCGACAGAATACCAATAGGGCGATGTAGATCGTCAGTGACGGGCAAATGCCGATATCCGCCCGCGATCATCCGTTTGATCGCGAGCCGAATCGGATCTTTCGGATGCACCGTCACCGGATTCGGAGTCATGAAATCGACGATGGGGGAGTGCATCGATTTGCCACGTCCCAGAACCCGGCACAGCAGATCGCGTTCGGTGAAGACGCCCACCAATGCGGTTGCATCGCAGACCAACAGACAGCCCACTTGTTCGGCCCGCATCAAAGAAGTAGCTTCCGCGACCGTGGCCCGAATAGGGACTTGACGGGGAGCGGTAGGGTTCAGCCGAGAAACACTTTCCACACGCAAATTGCGGGACAATTCCATACCGAGGCAGACCTCGATCATTTGAGAAAATTGTTGGCATCCTTGGCGCATCCATGGGGGCTTTCCCCAGATTCCCGACAACCGTCGTCCAACCAGCGATCCGTAGGCACATTCACCCACTCGCTAGATCGTGGCCAAAGGAGTCTATTACTCCCTATCTGGGTTCGGTTCGCTAGCGCTCATGAGGGAGGCTAAAACGGAGTCGAACTCGTGGCAGAATCGGGGAAGGTGCCGCGTCGATGGAGCATGTGCCCCACGATCGGTGGAGTTCCAAGCGATACTATTTGTCTATTGTGGGGAATCTGCGACAGATGACAAGCCTTGATTTTTCCGCATCCAACCTGAGGGAAATCTCAAAAAAACTTCTCTCCCCCTCGTGCGATTGCGTGCTATGATCAATGCATTCCATCGGTGAGAAGATCCCTGCTGGTTCGGCGGACTCGGCGTGTGCAACATTTAGGCAACCGCTGGAGGTCGGCCGACAAGATGAGTTGGAGTCATGCCCGTACCTGATCGCTTGCTTCGCACCATTCAGAAAGCTACGGAATACATCTTGGCCACGCCTCATCGCAAAGGACATTTGTTGTCTTTGGACGATGCCCAAGAAGTCTTGGTGGTCGGGGATCTTCATGGCCATTTAGCCAACTTTCAACGGTTGGTCACGGCCGCAGACCTGAGCAATCATCCGCATCGCCATATTGTGTTTCAAGAAACCATTCACGGCCCCTTACGCTATCCCAACCAGACAGACAAGTCCCATCAGATGGTCGATTTGTTTTCCGCTCTGAAGTGCCAATTTCCCAAGCAGGCGCACTACCTGTTGGGAAATCACGAATTGGCCCAATGGACGGGACGTATCATTTCCAAATCCGAACACGATCTGAATTCGCTGTTCATTGATGGCGTGCGTTTCGCTTATGGGGCGCATGCCGATGCTATCTATCAGGCTTATCTCAATTTATTCCGTGTGTCTCCCCTCGCGATTCGCTGCCCGAATCGTGTATTTCTCAGCCACAGCCTGCCGGTACTGCATAAGACCCCCAAGTTCGCCTTAACCGAACTCGAACGCGAGGAATACACCACTGCCGACCTCCAACCCGGTGGAAGCATCTACAACCTCGTCTGGGGACGAGATACTTCGGAAGAGAATGTTCGCTCCTTCCTCGACCGCGTCGATGCCGACTGGCTGATCACTGGGCACATCGCCTGCAAAGAGGGCTACGCCTGGCCCAACTCGCGGCAGATTATTATTGATTGCTGTGCCAATCCCGCGGGATACTGTTTGATCCCGACCTCGCGTCCGCTAACTCAGGAAGATTTGCGAGCTACCGTGCGTGTGATCGACTAACATCATCCAGAAATCGATTCCTTGCAGTTATCGCTGACCACCGCTCCCAACGAATCTCTCCCCCAGAAATTCGCTGGGATCCGTCGCAATTAGGGGGAGATACCGGATTACCAACGAATCCCATACTGGACATAGAACAGTCGCGGCGACACCGCAGGGCCAGTCTGCTTGATGAATTCGCCGGCGAACAACTTCGAGTAGCCGACTAACAGATCATGCCCTTGACTGAGGTGGAAGTTGACCACGAAATCGATTTCGGTGCCGACGTCGGTGCCGGCTAAGCCGGTGGGATCGCGTCGAATAGGAATTCCCCCCGCGGTGTGCAACGCATCGCGAGCCGAATCGAGCCGGAAGATATGCGTCTGGAACACGGTTTGAATCTAGGGAATCGGGTGCATCGACAATTGGAAATTCAAGTCGCGGATGTTTTGCCTTCCCACCAGATCGAGGTAGCCCAAGTAAAAGTGACCGAACGGAAACAACTGCTGGAAGGTGCGATCCATATCGATGCCGGCAGGT
This sequence comes from uncultured Gemmataceae bacterium, assembly GCA_937949245.1. Taxonomy (GTDB): domain Bacteria; phylum Planctomycetota; class Planctomycetia; order Gemmatales; family Gemmataceae; genus CALEEC01. The sequence goes on from CALEEC010000491.1 coordinate 9,797, forward strand.
TTTTTTGGTTCCTGAAGCGAAATCATAGTAGGCCCACACCTGCGTATTCCAGGGCAATTCACAAAACCGATACCCAATCCCTGCCGTCGTGGCATGGGCTTGGAAAGGGCGTCCCAAGCGATCGCCGAACTGGTACATCCCTTCAAAGTCGAACATGAACCGGTTGTTGATGTCTCCCATATACCGCGAACCGACAGTAAAAAACTGTCCCGGTGCCGGCGGCGCCACGCGAGTATCATTCAGGTGCAGCAAATACAGGTCAAACAGCGTGCCTTTTTTCGGTTTGTAAGTCACCCAAGCCCCCGAGAAATCCCGGCAACTGTCGGCACTGTCGAACTGGTTAGGATTAGGCACGACGGGTTGAGTCTAGAATGCATCGACATCGAATTCTTTACCAGTCCAATACATACGCACACCGTCGAAGGTGCGCCGCATATTAATCGAGAGTCGAGATCAGCCGTTGCGACCCCAAGAGCAACTCTTGCCGACCGACCCGCACATACATCGGCGCACCGAACGGAGTGCCAATCTTCGCTTCGACGAACGCATTAATCAAATCCGCACCGGTATCATCAATCAACAGCGGTAGCAGATTCTGATTGAAGCTGTTGGCATAGATAAACTCAGCAAACAGGCGATATTCGTCTTTGTACCACAAGTCACCATAAATCCGAGCGCGCAGATTTTCATAGGGATTGTGGACGCGCGTGAATCGAGAATTGAGTTCGTTCATGTGCCGATAGCGAAGTTCACCACCGGTACTGAATAAGAAATCATCACAGAATAAGATGCGTTTCAACGGGTCTGCCCAAGAAGATTGCGTATTGTCGGGATCGTCGAGGTAACGAAAGTCCCAATCATACGACGACAACATCCATAGACTGAACGAACCACAAGCGGATACTTCGGTGGCTGCTCCCGATATTCGCCCCGCAACCAATCGAAAAATGAATAGTATCCCGGTCCACTGGGCGGGATGATGAAGCCACCGAGCCACGGCAATGGACGCGCATTGGGCACCCGTTTCCACCATTCGTCGCTTGCCGTCGCTCCAGGAGGACTTGCAGAAGGTTCCTTCTTCGAGGAGACATCCTTGTTGACCTCGGTTGTCGGAATCGCGGAGCTAGGACGATTCAATGGCACCGAGGTCGATTCTGAAATTGCTGCCTCGTTGGGCAAGGAAGGCAATTCCAAAGGAATTGACTGCCGAGCTGTCCCCTCCGTTGGCGACGCTACTTCACGCCCCATGGTGGCCAACTCTGGGCGACCTGTCGGCACCGTTTGGGCGAGAGTGACTCCCGGAGAACAGAAGAACCAGAACCATACGATCCACGCCAACGTGCGGCGTAATCGGTGAGGAATAGAACCGAATGAGGCAACCACGGGTTTGCTTCCTAGCGAATGATTGCAAAATGTCGGTTTGTCACAGTACCGATCATCGACCGGAGGGGTTGTCAAAATAGAGGGATTTTCCAGAGCTTGCAGATTATTTTTGTTTTGAGGATTACGACGAAAATAGCGAATCTTGGCATCTTCGTGGGGTCGAATTGCTCGAAAGAGGTCGGCTTCCTATAATCCGCCCTATGCTTCGGGTATCTTTTCACTTCAGCAAAGGAACGGACTCGTGAGTTCCGACCGTTATTTGTTCACCAGCGAATCGGTGTCGATGGGGCATCCCGACAAGGTCGCCGATCAGATTTCTGATGCGATCCTCGATTTTTGTTTGAGTCACGATCCCAAAAGTCGAGTTGCTTGCGAAACTTTAGTGACGACGAACTTGGTCGTGGTCGCCGGCGAAATCACGACCGATGCCCCCCTGACGGCCGCTGCGGTCGATCGCTTGGTGCGCGAGGTCGTGCGTGAGATTGGGTATGTCGATCCGAGCATCGGTTTCGCGGCCGACACGTGCAATGTACAATTCCACCTCCACCGTCAATCCCAGGACATTGCCCGCGGAGTCGACATCGGCGGAGCAGGCGATCAAGGGATGATGTTCGGCTTCGCCTGCGATGAAACCCCCACCCTCATGCCGTTGCCGATTCATACCGCTCATCGTTTGGTCGAGAACCACGCCCAGTTACGCCGACAAGGCATTCTGAAATGGCTACGCCCCGATGCGAAAAGCCAAGTCACCGTAGAGTATCTCTCTGATGGCACGCCGCATCGTTTCGATACGGTGGTGCTTTCGACACAACACGACGACAGCGTTGGAGTCGTGACCCAACGCGGCGAAGAACTGCTCTTTTCCGATCAAGCTCGACAA
>CALEEC010000492.1 GCA_937949245.1 uncultured Gemmataceae bacterium
GGCAAACTCTTTGCCGTCGAACATTTCGGCATCGAGCCGGACATCATCTGCACGGCCAAAGGCATCGCTAGCGGCTTACCGTTAGGCGCGATCATTGCCAAAGCCTCGGTGATGGACTGGCCCAGTGGCAGCCATGCCAGCACCTTCGGGGGCAATCCTGTCAGTTGTCGTGCCGCCTTGGTGACATTGGATCTGCTGCAACGCGAATACCTGCGCAATGCCGACGAGCGTGGTCGGCAGTTACGCCGAGAACTCCGCGAACTGGGCGATCGCCAAGTGGGAGTCGGAGAGATCCGCGGCTTGGGATTGATGACTGCGATGGAGGTGACCACGGCTGCATCGCCCAACCGACCTAGCGGCAAGCTCCGCGACGCGGTAGTGCAAGCGGCGTTTCGACGCGGCTTACTGCTGTTGCCGTGTGGCGAGTCGGCGATCCGCTTTTGCGCTCCGTTATGCGTGACGGCTTCGCAGGTGAGCGTGGCCGTTCGCCTGTTGGGCGAAGCCTTGGCCGAAGTCGTGCGTGAAGAAGCGGTACTGGTGTAGGCTGAAAGTGGCCGATACACTACGATGACTTTGCACGTTCGCAGCGACCACTGCCTTTCCAACACCGAGCGGCGGGCGTCAGCCCGCCGTGCTATCGTCAGCCCGCCGTGGTTATGCGTGGACGCAGCGTACACCTCGAAGTTTGGTTTCTGGCGCCCGTGCGGTTCATCCTTTGGAGAGCAATGCCATCATGACGGAATCGGATGAAACGCCAGGGGCCGGCTTATGGGCTATCGCAATCTTCGTGAATGCGTCCGCGATCTAGAACGAACTCGACAATTGGTCCGCGTCGATGCCGAGATCGACCCCTACCTCGAAATGGCAGAAATCCAACGGCGACTGTACCTCGTCCAAGGGCCGGCCATGCTGTTCACGCGGGTGAAAAACTGTCGCTTCCCCATGCTGGCCAATCTATTCGGCACCCTGGAACGCACCCGCTTTCTGTTTCGCGACACCCTCGAAGTCGTGCAACGGTTGGTCGATCTGAAAGTCGATCCGGCACGCTTCTGGAAAAATCCGTGGAAATTTCGCTCGCTGCCGTTCGCTCTGTGGCGTGCCTTGCCGCGCTGGGGCGCGACTGGCCCCATCTTGGCTCACACCACCACGGTTTCGCAACTGCCGCAATTGGTCTGCTGGCCCCGCGACGGTGGAGCGTTCATCACCTTGCCGCAGGTCTATACCGAACATCCCGATCAGCCCGGATGGATGAAATCGAACCTCGGCATGTATCGCATTCAACTCTCCGGCAATGAGTATCAGCAAGATCGAGAAATCGGCATGCACTACCAGATCCATCGGGGCATCGGGGTGCATCATGCGGCAGCGCTACGCCGAGGGGAAGCCCTGCGGGTGAATGTGTTCGTCGGTGGCCCCCCCGCTCTGACGCTTTCGGCGGTGATGCCGCTGCCCGAAGGCATGCCCGAACTGGCGTTTGCCGGCTTACTCGGTGGCCGACGTTTGCCTTTGGTCCGTTCGCCGGTCAACGGTCTGCCCATTCCCGCAGAGGTCGATTTCTGCCTCAGTGGCACCATCGATCCGACACGCACCTTGCCCGAAGGACCGTTTGGGGATCACCTCGGTTACTACAGCCTGACGCATCCATTTCCGGTAATGCGTGTGGCAGCAGTCTACCATCGCCCCGGAGCGATTTGGCCGTTCACCGTGGTCGGTCGGCCGCCCCAGGAAGATACTTCCTTCGGCGCGCTGATTCATGAGCTGACCGGCCCCGTGATTCCGACCGTGTTGCCGGGAATCCAAGCCGTCCACGCCGTCGATGCGGCCGGGGTGCATCCGTTATTGTTGGCCATCGGTTCGGAACGCTACGTTCCCTATGCCAATCCCCGCAAACCGCAAGAGTTGCTGACGCAAGCCAACGCCCTGCTGGGCCAAGGGCAATTGTCGCTGGCCAAGTGGTTGCTGATCGTGGCCCATGAAGACGATCCGCTTCTCGACATCCACGACATTGCCGGGTTCTTCTGCCATCTGCTGGAACGCGTCGACTGGCGTAAAGACCTACATTTTCAGACACGCACCACCATCGACACGCTGGACTACAGCGGCGATGGTTTTAACGAAGGCTCCAAAGTGGTTATTGCCGCGGCGGGACCGAAACGCCGAACGCTGGCTACCATGTGGCCGACCAAGGTGCCATTGCCCCCGGGGTTTTGCGAACCGCGGATCTGCCTGCCCGGCGTGGTCGCGATCCAAGGACCGGCGTATCCCAAGACCTCGGCTTGCCCCGCGGAAGAACCGTTGCGACCACTCACCGATGCTCTGGCTCCCTACTGCGACGCCTTGGCAGGGTTGCCGATGCTGGTCGTCGTCGATGACAGCGATTTTGCCAGTCGCACGCTCAACAACTTCCTATGGATGGTGTTCACCCGCTCGAATCCGGCCGCGGATCTGCACGGAGTGCGGTCCTTCATCCAGCGCAAGCATTTCGGTTGCGACGGACCAATCGTCATCGATGCCCGAATCAAGCCGCACCATGCCCCCCCTTTGCTCGAAGATCCGACCGTATCGAAACGCGTCGATGCCCTCGCTGCTCCCGGTGGGCCGTTGCATGGCATCTTGTGAGCGAGCGCCGAGAAATTTCCCTCATTTCGGCCCGCAACTCTGTCTTTTGCCCTCGGAATTCGTCAAGATACAGATACCGGCAAGCCAGATGCCGACACGAGCAGATAAGCCGGCCAGACACCGATGCCATCCGGTCAGCCGGCAAGACAGTGACACGGTCCAGCAATTGTTCCCACTCCTTCGCATTTCGGGGGAGGTGTCCAACGGCATGCAGGTGAGTCAAGAAGAATGGCCGTTTCTCAAGCGCATTTTGGCACGTCCATGGGAAGATGGACCCCGCCTGATTTTTGCCGACTGGCTTGACGAACACGACGACCCCCGTGGCGAACTGATTCGCATCCAATGTGCCCTGGCACACCTGCCGCGCAGCGACCCGCAGCGTAATTCCCTGCTACGCCGGGAGCAACAATTGCTGGAAACGCACCAAAACACTTGGACCGCACCGATTCGCGGTCTGGTGCAAACCTTCGAGTTTCGCCGGGGATTGTTGGAGGCGGTGGTTGTGGAAGCGGATCGCTTCCTCCAAGTAGCCGATGCGCTGTTTCAAGTGCCGACCATTCGTCGGATACGTCTGACCGAAACGCAACGTATTTTGGGAATGATCTGTCAGTCGGAGTACCTGAGCCTGGTGCGAGAACTCGATCTTTGCGGCAATGACTTGGGCAACGCCGGGGTCAATGTCTTGAGCCGATCGCCTTACCTGCAACGATTGGAAGTGCTCGATCTGAGCTTCAATGCCATCTCCGACAACGGTTTGCAAGCCTTCGCCCGGTCGGCCAAGGTTGGCAACCTGCGCGAACTGACGCTGAACGACAACAGTTTGATCAGCGACCACGGCATCTTAGCGTTGGCCAATGCCCCGACGTTCGCGCGATTGCATGCCCTCGATATTTCCTACATCGATTTGAGCAACGTCGGGGTACGCGGTCTGGTGGAAAGTCCTTATCTCCGCAAACTGCAGCGACTGGAAATGGTCGGCAATCACATCGGCGATGCCGGACTGGCTGTACTAGCTTCCTCAAATTTGTTGCAACGGATGCTAAGGCATGCGCCGGTGTTGCATTTGGCCAGCAACACCATTGGCCCGGCCGGAATCGATGCGTTGATGCAATCCCCCTATCTGGAGCTAGTGGAAGAACTCGACCTGAGGAATAATCCGCTGGGCGACGAAGGGTTCGCTCGTTTGCTGATGGGCAATCGCTGGAAACGACTTCGTCGGTTGCTGCTGCGTAACACCCGGCTGACCGACGCCGTCATGATCCAGTTGGCCGATTCCCCTTTGCTGAGCCAATTGGAATATCTGGACCTGACCAAAAACGCCATCACCAAGACCGGCCTGGAGTGGTTGGTCGAATCCGAACATTTCTCCTGGCGCACCGTGATCGACACGGAAGGAATCTTCCTCGACCTCCGCCGTCCTCGCTCTGCGTCCGGCCGACACCGCTGAAATTGCACCTGAGATTCGGCAGGGCCATGCCACCGACCACTTCACCAGGATTCTCCTAAATCGGAGCAATATTTGGATCGAAACCTCGCCCTATTGTGCCGGAATTTCTCTTTTGTCGAAAGATCCGTTGGAGATTCCGAAGTTGCATGCCATCAAGAAGATTCTGAGGTTGCATAGAATCAAGAAGATCCCGACACTGAAAATACCTTATCAAGAAAGTATGGCCCGTGCTGTCGTTGCGGTTCCATCCGTCCTGGAGTCCATCGTATGAACAACGTCTGCCCCAATTGCCAGGCCGTCTACGTCGTTCAACCGAAAGATGTCGGCCGACGCATCAAGTGCAAACGCTGTAATGTGCCTTTGGTCGTAGACGCTAACGGTCTTCGGTTGGACGACGGTTCTCCGATCGGGAGTGCCCCTGGTGCTGAGACCCCCATGGTCACTGCTTCGACCGAACCGCTCATCGAAGAGGCTATGCCCACGGTCATCGGTAGCAAACCACTTCCCCGACAGCCAGACAACAATTTACTGATCGCCCTCGAAAGCTATGGTATCGACGCATCGACTTTGATTTTCAGTCTGGGAGCGTTTTTCGCGATCGTCTTTCTATTTTTCCCGCTGATCGATCAAGCCAGCGCGGCACGGAAACGAGCGAATCTAACGGTCCTCGACATTGAAAGCAAACTCAAGGATCTCGAACTGGAGGAAAAAGGCGATAAAGCCACCGAGAAAGAGAAGGAACTACGGCAAAAAGAAAAAAAGGAAGAACTCAAGGAAATCCAACGCCTGGAACTTGATGCTCGTCTGGCGGAAGTGGAAGCGACCAAGAACAATCACATGAACCGCTATGGCATGTTGTTCGGCTACCTGCTGTTGGCGTTTGGGGCGATCGGTTTTATATCCAATCCGAACCCCGGCATCAAACGCACGGTGGGAGCGATTGTCATTTGCACGCAAATGGTGCTGATCTTCCTCTTGTTCACAACCAGCAGCGGCGTTTCGTCGTTCCGCTGATTCCCCGAAGGTGGGCGTGGCGAACCGAACCTGGGGCATTGCATCGCGGTATTTGTTATGGCGAGATGAACTTACCGGACTGAACGAATGGTTCCCATCAATCGCGCAAAGCGTGGCCGGTCAGATGCAAGAACACACGTTCCAAATTCGGCTCTTGGCTTTCTAAGCCGGTCAATTCGATGTGCAGTTCGTTCAAAATCGCTATCACCGCGATGACCGTTCGTGCCGAATCGCTACAGGTGAGGGTGAGTTGCTGGTCCGAGGCGACTTCGCAGCGCACGTCCGGCAACTGGGCCAACCGTTCCAACAGCGTCGGCGAACACTGGCTCACCCGGAAATGCACCCGACTGGGCAACAAGCGCAGCAGGTTGGGCAAGGTATCGCAGGCCAAGACACGGCCTTGTTCCAGGATGGCGATGCGTTTGCACAACGTCTGCACCTCTTCCATGTAATGGCTGGTGTAGATGATCGTCATCCCCTGGGCGTTGAGGGCTTGTACTTGCTCGAAAATGTGATTGCGGGACTGCGGATCGACCCCGGTCGTAGGTTCGTCCAACAGCAGCAGCTCCGGTTGGTGCATGATGGCAATGCCGAGGTTCAAACGGCGTTTCATTCCTCCCGAAAAGGTGCCGGCGCGTTGCTGGGCGCGATCGGCCAAACCGATCGAGTGCAACACCGTCTCGATGCGTTGCCGTAACTGCGGCCCTTGCAGACCGTACAATCGGCCGAAAAAGGCGAGGTTCTCCCAGGCAGTCAGTTCGCCGTACAGAGCCAAATCTTGGGGGCCGATGCCGATACGCCGCCGAATCGACAACTGATGGGTGGCAATGGGTTGTCCGTCGAGCAAGGCTTGGCCGTCGTCGGCATCGCTCAGCGCCGAGAGAATCGAAAGCAAAGTCGTTTTGCCTGCCCCATTAGGACCAAGCAAGCCGAACAGTTCGCCTCGTTCGACCTGGAACGACACCTCATGCAACGCCGTGAACGAACCATAGCGTTTGCGAATCTTGCGGACTTCGAGCATCGGCGCTGTCATCCGTCAGCCTCATTTCGCCATCGAACTTATTTCGCCATCGCCTCGCCCGCTGTGATAGTCCAATAGCGATCGGCGGTCAAACCATCAAACGTCTGTACCCGCGGTTCCACTCCGACAGGCCATTCGACCGTGAGTCGGCCAACGTTTGTAGATGATCCCAGGCCGAACAGAATTCGCCGATCGTTGGACGATAGATAACTGCCTCCGCTGGTACGGAAGCGGGTGAGGGACGCCGTCGGCGTTTGGAGCGTCAATTTGGCTCCCACGATGTCCCGGCCGTCTTTGCCCAGCAAACGCACGCCAAGCCAATGATGCGGTGCAAGCGCCGCGGCATTGCGTAACACCGCGACCGGTTCTTCGACCGGGATGAACACCAGATCCGGCCAGCCGTCGTTGTCCAGATCGCCCACGGCAAGGCCACGCCCCCGATGGCCGACGCGAAAGTAGGATCCCCCCTGAGCCGTCACGTCCGCGAAGCGGCGTCGGCGGTCTTTCTCCACGTTGCGGAACAGCACCGGCTTTTGGCGGAGGTTGTCGCGGGGCGGAACCCGCACGACGTGCCCGTTAGCAATAACCAAATCCGGCCAGCCATCGTTGTCGAAGTCGGTGAACGAGGTACCAAAACCGACGTAGATGGCTCCGATCACTCCCAACCCTACTTCGGGAGTCGCATACACAAACGCCAATCGATCCTCGGCATCGGGAACCAGGTTGCGGTACAACGCGTGATACTCGTTTTCGTAGTTGGTCACCCAGATGGATGGTCGCCCCGAGCCATCGTAGTCGGCGGCATCGATGCCCATACTGCCGTTGGGCACCCCCCGGCCATCCCGCGCCACGCCAAGGTTAAGGCCCACTTCTTCGAGTCGGATATTGCCTGGTATACTGCGATTGAGGTACAGGAAATTGTCGGTGGTATCGTTCGCGACGTACAGGTCGACTCGGCCATCCAGATCGACATCGACGGCCAACACGCCCAAGCCTTTGCCGTAATCTTGATCAGGTCGATCCACACGCAAGCCAGCTGAGCGCGAGACGTCCTCGAAGGTGCCATTGCCACGATTGCGATACAACAAATGCGGCACCGCATCGTAGCGTTTCGGCGGGCACACGTCGCGGGGTTGCTTTACGCTGTAGCCGGGACAAAACGGATCGTTCTGCCACGACCAGTTGACATATTGACACAGATACAGATCGGAAAACCCATCTCCGTCGAGATCGGCAAACACTGCCGAGGTGCACCAGAAGTGATTAGGACCAAGCAACCCGGCTTTCTCGGTGACATCGACGAATCGGCGTTGTCCCTGAGCATCTGCGACGTTGTGGAACAAAGCGACTCGGCCATAGCCGGTGACCAACAGATCCGGCCAACCGTCGTTGTCGATGTCTCCGACCGTGGCTCCGTGCGAGTAGAACAACGGACCATCGAGGCCGACTTGCTTTGTGACATCCTGAAACTTCCATTGCCCCAGATTGCGATAGAGTTTGTTGGGCAGGCCGACGATAGTCTTGCGATCGGGACCGGAGAATTGGCCACCGCCGGTGAGGAAAATATCGAGCCGACCGTCGCCGTCGTAATCGATCAGTGCCACTCCTCCGCCGAGGGATTCTAGAATGGCGAAATGATCGGCCTCTTCGCCATTACGATAGACATGCTGAATGCCGCATTGCGGGGTGACATCGACAAACCAGCCGGGAGAGTTGTCGTTTTCCTTGGTCGCAGGGGCATCTTCGACGTTGGCTATGGAAGGCGGTGCCGATTTCTGGCACGCTCCTCCCAAGCCAAGCAATAGCCCCGTTAGCGTGGCCCAAAGCGGTATCCAGCGACGCATCGCGCCACCTTCCCACAACAGAAGCCCGAGTGCAGAAGTCCACTGGAAACCATTGTACTAGCGCGACCCACTTCAGCCTAGCCGCTTGGGCGATTCAGAGAAATCGCGTTTCCCCCACAACTGAGCGGCAGGCGTCAGCCCGCCGTATACGCAGCCCGCCGTGCGCGTCCAGACACGGGGACTGACGCCACCCGCTCGGGGGTGGCTATAATAATGTGTATGTGTTACCTCCCCGAAGTTCCTCAACGAAGGTGGTTTGCGATGTCCACTCGTTCCGAGACACGCTTGATCATCGGTTGCGGCTATCTCGGCATGCGCGTCGCCCAGGCTTGGCAGCAGCAGAGACATCGCGTCTTTGCCCTGACCCGCGGCCGAGCTGAGACGTTTCGCGCTCTCGGTTGGGAACCTCTCATCGGAGACATCACCCAGCCTGGCACGCTCCCCCCTTGGCCCGAGGCGGCCACCATCTTGTACGCCGTCGGCATGGATCGCAGTTCTGGGCGTAGTTTTCGCGAAGTCTACGTCGATGGCCTTCGCCAAGTTCTGACCACCCTGCCGCGCAAAGGCCGACTCATCTATGTCAGCAGCACCAGCGTCTATGGCCAATGCCACGGCGAACTCGTCGATGAGAATTCACCTACCGAACCCATCGAAGAATCGGGGCAAATCATTCAGGAAGCCGAACACCTGCTGCGCACCCTGCGTCCCAGCGCGATCCTCCTTCGCTTCGCCGGCATCTATGGTCCCGATCGGGTTTTGCGTCGATCTGCTCTCTTAGCGGGTCAACCGTTGACCGGGGATGCGGATAAATGGCTGAACCTGATTCATGTGGATGACGGCGTGCAGGCGGTGTTGCTCGCCGAGACGCGGGCCGCTGCCGGGGAATTGTACATCGTCTCCGACAATCACCCCGTGCGTCGCCGCGATTTTTACACCGAAGCGGCACGACTCCTCGGCGCTCCCCCCGCTCGGTTTGAGCCACTGCCTCCGGGTGCCCCCCCCCCACCGATGGAACGCGGCAATCGCCGGCTCAATGCGTCGAAAATCCGCCTCCAGCTTGGCTTTACGCCCCAATTTCCTACCTACGTCGAAGGTTTGGCCCACGCCATCGCCACGAGTTCGGATCGACTTTAGCAATCCGACTTGACAATCCTGATGAGAGTCGATAATTTACGGGTAATGATGGTAACCAAAACTGATGACTCCCCCACCCGAAGCTGAGGTGGCTCATCAGAAATGTGTAAATGCCGTGCCCATCCCATATGTTGCATCCTTGAACCGGCCCCGTCGGTAATTATCCCCTATAGGCTCTCCCATGGCCGATGGCCCTTCTGAAAGTGTTTTTCTCATCGACGCGATGGCGTTGATCTTTCAGAATTTCCATGCAGTGGGACCCATGTCGGCCCCAGATGGCCGACCTACCAATGCCTTGTTCGGCTTCACCCGGGATCTATTGCAGATCCTCACCACCTATCAACCGACTTACCTGCTGTGTGCCTTCGATCTGCCGGGACCGACCTTTCGCCATAGCATCGATCCGGGTTACAAGGCTCAACGACCGGACCCACCCGGCGATCTAACGCTGCAAATTCCCCTGATTCAGCAAGTGATCGAGGCCATGAACGTACCCATCTTGGCTGTGGAATCGTTCGAGGCCGATGATGTGATGGCTACCGTCGCCCATGCCGCGGCGCAGCGGGGGTATTCCGTCTACCTCTGCACCAGCGATAAAGACTGCCGGCAACTCATCAATGATCGCATCCAACTGATCAACATTCGCAAGGGGGTCATTCTCGATCGGGCCGGGTTACTGGCCGAATGGGGCATTACGCCGGAACAGGTCGTCGATTTTCAAGCGTTGGTCGGTGACAGTGTTGATAACATCAAAGGCGTCCCCGGTATTGGCGAGAAAACCGCGGCCAAACTGCTGCAACAATTCGGCACGCTCGATGAGTTGGTCAAGCAACTCGACCAAGTTCGCGGCCCCAAAATGCAAGAGAATCTTCGGTTAGCAATCCAGGCCGGATACCTCGAGCGTGCCCGGCAAATGGTACGCTTGAAGACCGATGTGCCGGTGCATTTCGACTGGGACGCTTGGCGTCGCCGCGAATGGAACGCCGAAAAATTGCTAGCATTGTTCCACGAGTTCGGCTTTCGCCGATTTGCCGAGCAGGTGCGTGCGACCCTCAAAAGCCAAGGCGCACGCCAAAACGCCGCTATGCTCGAAATCGCCGGACTGCTCCCCCCATCGGGACCATCGGCCAACAACGGCTCCCCCCATCCCCCCAGGTTGTTCGATGATCTCCCTGTTCCTTCGACTGCCGATCTTTCTTCCTCCGACGACTTCCCCTTCGGAGCCAACGTCGTCGCGGATGCCTGGAAAACGGATTATCGGTTGATCGATACCCCCGAAGCGTTTCAATCGTTCCTCGACCAACTGCGGCAGCAACCTGTGTTCTGCTTCGATCTGGAGACGACCGGCCTAAATCCGACCACGGCCCAGATCGTCGGACTGGCTTTCTGCTGGCGAGCGGAGACGGCCTACTATCTCCCCTTGCGTGGTCCTGAAGGATCGACCGTATTGCCGAGCGATGCGACTCTAGCCGCGTTACGGCCAGTGTTCGAGAATCCGCGGATTGGCAAGAAGAATCAAAACATCAAGTTCGATAAGTTGGTGCTGCATTTCCACGGCATCCCGCTCGCGGGGGTGATCGGCGATTCGATGGTGGCGCACTACCTGTTGCACGCCACGGCACGTTCGCACAATCTCGACGAACTTACCCGCGAGTATTTGCGGCACGAAAACATTCCCCTGAGCGAATTGATTGGCAAAGGCAAACAGCAGAAGACGCTCGACCAAGTCGAGGTGGTTCGCGTCAAAGATTACGCCTGCGAAGATGCTGATGCGGCTTGGCGTTTATGCGAGAAACTCGAACCGCAATTGGCCGAACAAGGGTTGCGATCGTTGTACGACACGGTCGAAATTCCGTTGATCGACATCTTGGCGCGCATGGAAGCGACGGGAGTTCGCCTTGATGTCGCGTTCCTCAAGTCGCTCAGCCAGGCCATGACCCAGCAATTGGCCGAGTTGGAGTCGGCCATCTACGCCCTAGCGGGGCATGAGTTCAACATCGCCTCGCTGAAGCAATTGCGAACGGTACTGTTCGACGAATTGCAATTGCCGGTTCAGAAGCGAACCGGCATCACTCATGAGCCGAGTACCGATCAGGAAACGCTCGAAATTCTGGCCGCGTTGGGGCACGAATTGCCCAAAAAGATCGTCGCGCATCGCCAAATTAGCAAACTGAAAAGCACCTACGTCGAGGCGCTCCCCAGTCTGGTTCAGCCGAAAACGGGGCGGGTGCATACCTCGTTCAATCAGACGGTCACTGTCACCGGCCGACTGAGTTCGAGCGATCCGAACTTGCAGAATATCCCGGCCCGCACAGAACAAGGCCGAGAAATTCGCAAAGCCTTCGTGCCGGAACCGGGCTGGTTGTTGCTGTCGGCCGATTATTCGCAGATCGAATTGCGGTTGCTGGCCCATTTTTGCCAAGACCCGGCCTTGTGCCGCGCCTTTGCCGAGGATCGCGACATTCATACGGCCGTGGCGGCCGAGATTTTCAAAGTGGCCGAAGCCGCGGTCACCTCGGAGATGCGCCGGGTGGCCAAGACGGTGAATTTCGGCGTAATCTACGGCATTTCGGCTCACGGATTGGCCACGCGCTTGGGCATGCCTCGTGGCGAAGCCGAACGCTTCATCGACGCCTACTTCGCCCGCTATCCGCAAGTACTGCACTACCAAGACGACTTGCTCCGCAAAGCGCGTCAGGTCGGCTACGTCAGCACCTTGCTGGGGCGACGCCGGCGTTTCGATGCCAGTGCCATTCGCGCCCATTCCACCTACCAGCAGCGCAACTCGGCCGAACGCGAAGCAATCAACATGGAGATTCAAGGCTCCGCTGCCGACCTCATCAAATTGGCCATGCTCGCGATCGATCGTCGGCTCCGAAACGAGGGACTTCAGGCACGAATGTTGCTCACGGTTCACGATGAATTGGTATTGGAACTGCCGCCGAACGAAGTTGCGACGGTCGCTGGTTGGCTGCGTCAGGAAATGAGCAACGCGCTGGAATTGCGCGTTCCGTTAAAAGTCGATGTTTCCGTCGGCCCAAACTGGCTAGAAACCGAGGAAGTCCGCTAAATGGCATGGGCGTGATGAAGATCGGCTTGATCGGTGGCATCGGAAGTGGCAAAAGCCGCGTTGCGGAATCGCTGGCTCAACGGGGGGCGGTCGTCATCACCGCCGATACGTTGGGGCACGAAGCCTTACGGCAGCCGGCCATTCGGCAAGCGCTCGTCTCACGTTGGGGAAACGCGATTCTCACCGATGGGGAAATCGACCGTAAGAAACTGGCCGCAATTGTCTTTGCCAATGAGGAAGATCGGCGTTTTTTGGAAAGTTGTTCGTTCCCCTGGATCGAACAACAGATTCGGGAGCGAATTCAGGCCGCCCTAGCCGATCCGAAGGTGCCGATGGTGGTGTTAGATGCAGCAATCATGCTCGAAACCGGTTGGGGAAAGGAGTGCGATCGGATTCTGTTCGTCGATGCACCGCGGGAATTACGGTTAGCACGGCTGAAAGAGCAACGCGGCTGGACTGAAGCAGATCTGGCCGCTCGCGAACAAGCGCAAATGCCCCTGGACCAGAAACGCAAATTCGCCCATGCCATCATCGAGAATCGCGGTTCGTTGGAAGCGTTGCACCAACGCCTCGATGAGATTTTAGCTGAGTGGGGCATCGGCACTTGCCCCCATCCGGCAGCAGTAAACAGGAGCAGCAGCGGTCGCATCCACCGTTGGGAGAAAAATGACAAGCTCGCGAATGCCTACAAACAGGAAAGCGTCTAGAAATACAAGTGCGCCCCTTGGCTACGCCAATGGCAGGGCGTTGACATCTTTTCTACCGTCTGATTCTCCCCCGGCCGAGCGTTTTTTCCCGGGCCAACCGTCTTGTTGTGCTCAATCGGCCGTTCTGGTGAAACCGTCTTCGTTTCGGAACCCCCGCAGCGAAGACCTCGAGTGCATGTCAGAAGGAGTGATTCGGAATGGCTGACATCAAAGCCGAACAAAAGATTCGCCGCGAAGGAACCTCCAATCCGTCGCGACGCCCGGTGCGTCCGCGTAGCGAAGGCGAAGGAGAAACTCGTTCCGTGTCCGAAGGCGAAAGCCGACCGCCCCGTGAAGAGCGTTATCGCGACGAAGGCACTCGGCCCGCGATGCCGCGTTCCGAAGGATCGGCAGTACGCACCAGCAGCGGTGCGACCCGTCCGGCACGTTCGCCGGCCCCGGCAAGCTCGACTACATGACGCAGACCACCTGTGTCCGAGCCCAGGAGAACCTGGCCTACGTCGCCAGCTCGAACCACGTCGGCGGCGAAGACGTCGGCAGTTCGTCGTATGCCGCCGGCAACGTCGACGAGG
>CALEEC010000493.1 GCA_937949245.1 uncultured Gemmataceae bacterium
ACTTCAATTCGATTTGCGGTCCTTGGCCCCTGCGGTAGATGGTGATCTTGCCCCGTACACGCACCCGTTTCCCCTCAAACATTTTGCGAATGTCTTCGTAATCTTTGCCAGGAAATTCCATCTCCGCGGTGGCTTTGTAGATCACGACAGTGAAACACTTCGGATCGCGGAAATCCTCCATTGAGTTCAAAAACATCGGATCTTTCGTGGCGGTCGCTCCAAACCGATTCACCACGAATTCGACGGTGGCTTCCTGATCGATGTAATTGCGTGCGTCCTCGGGTGAGATGGCCCCCTGAGTCGTCGGTCGAAGAGAAGTCGTCGAGGGAGGCGTGGTCGAAGTTGTTTTGGCATCCGCCTTCGCTTGTTCCGCCGGCGACGGTTTGGAAGATTGGAACACCCCGGCTGCCAGCAAACCGCCGAGAATTCCAATGCCAATGACGACCGCAGCGACGATGAGAGGCACTCCTTTTTGAGCTTTGGTTTTGGCCGGTGGAGGATTACCGATCGTGGGTGCCGGGCTAATCCCGCTTTCCATAGGCACTGCCGCGAGCATTCCCGAAGTGCTGTGTCCTGCGGGGAGTTGAACCGCCGTAGGAACGCCCGGCATCACCGTGGAACGGCGACCGAAGGTTTCGGAGGCGTTCTGCATCGTGTCCGTCGTCGGTGCAGTAGGAGCGATCACGGCGGAGTTCGCCCCGCGTTGGGCCAAGCGATCGACGCGAAGCAGTTGCGACGGGGGAGGCGTATGCGGAGCCGACGCCAGTTTGTTCTGCAAAAGTTGCGCGATGGCCAGCGGCAACGGATTGAGTTCCATCGAAGTCGGAGCCGGGTTCGCCAAAGCCGCCCAAGGTGCCAAGGCTTCGGCTACTTCTGCCGGAATCGCGTAGCGGTCGTCGGGAGATTTGGCCATCATACGATCGATGATGGCTTCGATTTCGATCGGTATATCCGGCCGACGTTTACGGATCGACGGCACTGGCTTGGTCTGATGCGCCAGCAATTTTTGCGCGATGCTCCCTTCGCCGAACGGCGGTTCCCCGGTCAAAATGAAATACATCGTCGCGCCCAAACTATAGATGTCGGCACGAATGTCGACATCGGAGCTATCGATTGCTTGCTCGGGAGCGAGATAGTCGGCCGTGCCAAAGACGATCTTCTCGTCGTATTTGTCGGTGACGCTGTCTTCCTTGCTGCGGAAAAACCGGGCCAAGCCGAGGTCGAGAATCTTAATGGTGCCGCTGCGATCTAACAGCAGGTTACCGGGCTTGATGTCGCGGTGGACTAAGCCTTGCTCGTGGGCATGCTGCAACCCCAGGGCCGCTTGGGCGATATAATGGGCTGCTCGTTCCGGCGACAGAACGCCACTGCGTTTCACGATCGATTGCAAACTCGCCCCATCGACGAATTCCATCACCATCAACGGCATCTTGTCGTCTTGCTCGACATCATGCACACGAACAATGTTGGGATGGTCCAAGGCCGCGACCGCGCGGGCTTCACGATAGAAGCGTTCCACCATCGCTTGATCGCGCATCGTCTCGGAAGACAAGACTTTGACGGCGACCAGGCGGCGAAGCAATACATGCTCGCACAAAAACACCCGGCCCATGCCCCCGACCCCCAACAGGTCGAGGAGTTTGTATTTGTTTCGGATGAAGAAACCGCGGAAGCGACCCTGAAGCAGCAAATTCGACTGAAAAGGAGTTATCAGGCCATGAGCCACGAATTGCTCGGCCCATTGTTTGTGTGTGGTGGGAGGGTTCGTTCCAAATTTGGCAACGAACTCATCAATCCGTTCCGCGGTAAGGAGGTCGCTTTTCCTTACGAGGTCCAGGAAAGAGGTCGTGCTAGCTTGCAAGACGCAACCTACCTTTCAATGGATTCACCCATTTTTTTAGGGGCGAGTCGATCCATCTCGATACAGACGAGGAGAGGTATGGGTGCGAACTCTCTACATCTTAATGACCATAGGCGATGGAACGCTAGTACCGCAACCCAAAATTTGTGAAGATACTGCTAAGTTTTATTGCCGACGTCTCCGTGTAGGCCATCCGATGTAGCGAAACCGATATCCCGCAAGCGTTTGGGAACCTCCTACGAGTTTGTTCCGCGCGATTGCGTCTGTCCTGCTTAGCGAGCGGATGCCCCGGGGCAGAGCCGATGCCAGGGCAGTGGGTGAATACCACCATCACGTTCCCTGAGTACGATTCCGTTGGTCGGCAGCAAGTAGTTGTTCGCGCAAAGCTGATGCTGCCGCACGCGGGTCGGAAGCACGGCATAAAGCTGCACTGACGGCAATGCGTCGCACTCCCACTTCCAACAACCGCGCGACATTCGATCCGTCGATGCCTCCGATCGCGAACAGCGGCAGGGGCGTTTCCCGAACCGCGGCTCGGGCAAAGTCCAGGCCGGGGAAGGCATCGAACGCTTTGGTTTGCGACGGAAACATCGGCCCGATGCCCAGATAGTCGGCACCGTCGAGGACCGCCTGACGAATCTGCTCTATCCGATGGGTACTGACGCCGATGATCGCTTCTGCACCGAGGATCTTGCGGGCGTCAGCGACCGGCAGATCGTCTTGACCCAAATGCACGCCGTCGGCTTCGCTCAAACGGGCCATGTCGGGGCGATCGTTGACGAGGAACAACGCTTGCGCTTCCCGCGTCAACCGACGCACCAACCGCGCCCGCTGCAATAGTTCCCGATCGGACAAATGCTTTTCGCGCAATTGCACGATGTCGACACCGCCGGCCAACATCTCACGCACCGTCCAATCTAGGGCTGCCTCGCATTGCGAACCGGTCACCAAGGCGTACAACCGGGCTTGGCTCAGACGGTCGCGGGCAGTGCTGCCTCGCAGGATCGCTCGTTCGAGGGTGTAACTGCGATAACGCAACTGTTCCAGGCGCTCGGCGAACGTCGGTTGGAACAATTTGCCGAACTCTTCGAGGCTGCGCATAGCCTCTTGGAAGCGTTTCAGGTTGATGCGGACCACTTCCCGCGGATGATGCCGTTGTTTTTCCGTCGCGGTGCTGATGCGCGTGCCGACGTCGCCCAGCGTATCCCGCGATGCCAGCAAGACTGGGGCCGGTAGCAGCTGCAAGGCGTCGTTCAATTCGTGCCGCAGCGACTTGGCTTCGCGGGTCAGGACGGCATCGTCCAGGACGAACCGGCAAAAGTCATCGATCACCCGTAACGCTTCGCGGGCACGATTGGCCGACGCATCCAGAATCCGTGCCGCTTCGTGGGTTTCCGTGGGATCGGTCAGCGCTACCGGCGTACTGGTTTCGAGCTGCGGACCGTCGTCTGGAAAAACCTGGCGGACGAGTTGCGGCCACTGCAACCCCAAGCCCCCCAGTTGCTCCGTCAGTTGCGGAGCGGAGCGCAACAGACCGACCAAGAACCGTTCCGAAGTGACAGTGCGATCGACAGCCAACGGACTGATCGCCTCGCGGGTACTACGGATCACTTCCTGGACCAAGGCTTCCAGAGTGCCCGAGAACGGTTCGTGCCGCAACCGCGTGGCTTGGGCCAATACGACCGTTGCCGGCAGTCCGAATCGGGCAAACAACAGTGCCGGGCGTGCTTCGTCATCTTCCAGCAACGCCAACAGCAGATGGCGGCGATCCCACGCATGGTCGGTCAACTGTGTGCGCCAGCGTTCCGCGGCATCGACTGCTCGTTGCAACGCGGGAGAACAATCATCGGGAAGGGGATTCAAGCCATCGACTCCGCAAACCCAGTTTCTATGGGGACGGTTCATCGCCGTCGCTATCATTTTAGACCGCCCCTGCTCCAACGACGAGGCATTGCTCCCCACCACGCCGCATCCCACGGTTGCCCGATGGTAGGATCAGCGGTTGAGGTTGTGAACCAGCGCAATGGATCGCGGACGCGAACGTTGACAGACGGAAAAAATGGGGGATCGCGGACGGGAAGGGGGGGAATGACGGAAGGGAACCGTGGATCACCGACGTGCGTGGGAATAACGGCAATCCGCGTTGGCCTGTCGCGGCAGTTCTCCACCAGACGGAGCAAGCTTTGTGCTACGCGAGCCGTGTGCGTTTCGGCTTCGCTTTCCGTGCCTGCGACCATGGCCGATGCCGTTGCTCCGACGATGACCAGTTCCGTTTCCGGCGACAATGACCGATGCCGTTCCCGCGAAAATGGCCGAGGAATTCCGATGCATGAATGGTTGGAAATTGCGGATGGCGGGCTTTTGCTGTGGTTGCCGCAGTTTCTCGCCCCGGCGGAGGCCGACGAATGGTTGTCGTGGCTGCTGACCGAGGTGACTTGGAAGGAAGAATATCTCTTTGGCCGACCGGTGCCGCGGTTGGTGGCCTGGTATGCCGCGGTGGGGGTGCGTTACACGTATTCGCGGCTCACGCATGTTGGCGAAGGTTGGCATCCGCGGTTGGCCGAACTGACGCAGCGGGTTTCCGAGGTGGCCCAGGTGGAGTTCAATAGCATCTTGTTGAATCGCTACCGTAACGGTTCCGATTCGATGGGGATGCACACCGATGCCGAACCGGAGTTGGGCATCAATCCCGCCGTAGCTACGCTCTCGGTAGGTGCGACGCGTGAATTTCGTCTGCACCATCTCCTGCGCAAGGAGAAGCGGAGCTATCAGTTGACGCACGGCAGTTTGTTGATCATGGCCGGCACCTCGCAGCATCACTGGTTGCACGGCATCCCCAAAACCAAACGCCCGGTTGGAGAACGAATCAGCCTGACCTTCCGTCGCATACTTGGTTGAAGTTCCTTGCGCGCCGCCTAATAATTTCAGGTAGTTGGGCTTGGTTTTGTGGATGGCGCGCCTTTACCTCCGTCGACGGACTTCGGACGGCCCGCATCGGTGCCGACGACGCGAGTCGTCGGGTGGTTTCTCAACTCGTCCGTCGTCGGGTGTTTCGAAAAGACCCGCGGACTAGCGTCCGCGGCTATTCCAACCTCAGGAACCGACGACGCGAGTCGTTGAGTGGTTTCTTAACTCATCGTCCAAACATGAATGAAATCTCACATCACGGTTTTCTCTTCTTTGCGAATAATCCGCCGTTCGATGAGCAGCAAGATTTCGTTGCCCGCATCCCTACATCGATTCGTGAACACTGTTTGACCAACTGTTCGAGAAGTTGCAATTGCCAGGGTATTTTGGATTCAATTGGAATGCACTTTCAGACTGTCTGAGAGACCTTTCCTGGCTGAAGCACTATCGGGTCGTGATGGCGCATTACGACCTCCCGTCCCTACCGAAGGAAGAGCTTTCCACTTACCTAGGCATCCTCCGAGAGTGCATAGCGAACTGGAAGCCGTGCGAAAACCACCAACTTGTTGTTGCCTTTCCCAAAGGTGTCGAGACAGTGGTTCTCCAGATCTTGAAAGATCAAGAACACGATGACAAACATCAATTTTGACCATCATTCCGAAAGTGACCGAGTTCTCTAGGACTACCGTAACCGGCTCTGTGAGGTGGTGCACAAGGAAAGGGACGCCTCCAGCAACATCATGCAGGAGACGGTCTTCTCTTACGACTACGACGCGAACGCCCCACCGGCGGCACGACGACCGACCTGAACTCCTTCGACGCCTAGCAGATGCTGGAAGAACGATTCACGAGCGGGGGTACGTCAGTCCCTTGGGTGGATTACATCTGGTTCCTGGTTTACGTCGATGCGTTGGTCCATCGGGACCGCGACAGCACTGGCGACGGCAAGCGGGACGAACGGTTGTACGTCGTAGCAGCGACATGGATGAATTCTCTGGCATAATGAGCAGCGAAAATCCTACCGTCGCGGGTGGACCGAACCTAGTGTTTGAATTCGTGACGATGGAAAACACCAAGGGGAGAATCACCGTGGCTGTTTCAACCAAGCGAAACGATGCCGCCCTACGCCGTCTGATCTACCGAGTATCGAGACGGCATGACGGTTCCGAATCCGTGTGGCGCGACGGTTCCGTGTCGGTCCCCAGTATTTGTGGTTCGGCCAACGTCCGGGTCGCAGCTTGCCCCCTCCAATCAATGCCTCGCTGGGACGGAAGCCTCGCGATGGGGAGCGAGCGGTGGGAAAATCACGGAACAAAGAACGGTAGGCCGTCGGCGAGGTAGCTTCGTCAGCGATAAGGTGAAGTCTCGAAAGCGGAAGTCGGGCCGGAATCGGTAGGCGTTCTGCTCCATCTAAGGGAGATTCCCCCACTATTCCGCAACATCGAATGAATCCAAGTCGCGCAGGGGCCTTGCGAGCACAAACACAATCATCGAGGCTACTACACTGAAGCAACCATCTCGATAGTAATGGGCTGGCGGCATAGGAGCATTATCAATCCAGGGAAAAAGAACACTGAATGCCAGTGCCAGCAGCGGATAGATCACCAGGGGAACCCCGAAAATACTGATGCTTGTTCGACGGTTGACCTGCGACTGCAACTCAAGACACATCGAGAGTTCGATCCAGTTCCCGTAGAATACTAGGACCGATCGAATTGAATACGATCCGTGACCGCGGCCCACATCGACGCGAAAAACATCCAGACCCACAGAAAATCTCGATGACGCCCTCCTAGCCACTGCAGCACGATCAGCCAAGCGAGTAGAGCGGTCAGTGACACTCCAACGACGCCTCGCCCGTTGTGAAAGAGGAATAGGTACAGCCTCACGGGGAAACTCTCCGGCTGATGCTTCATCGCAGTGGTTTGGCTAAATCCATGTTAGGAAATTGTAGCGACTGATTCCCGATGTACTGCTCCGAGTCCTTAGCTTTATCGACGAGGCGATATGCTCCGCCGTACAACGTGAAGGTCAAACCCCGTTCAACACGGCCTTCGTGACATAGCTGATGTCATTTGTGGTCACACACCACCGATGGACATCGGCTAACAATCTTACCAAGAATTTTGTTTGCATTCCGATCCCGGAAGATTACGTTGCAATTGAGCGGAGCATCGAGATTGCCTCCGCCAGCGTTTCCCGACAATTCATCCGATTCCAATCTGGAGACGCATA
>CALEEC010000494.1 GCA_937949245.1 uncultured Gemmataceae bacterium
CCACATGTACCTCGACACGGCAGGGTATGTCACCGTTGGTATCGGCTTCATGCTACCCAATGTGGCCGAAGCGCAGAAACTGCCGTTCGTCAACCGAGCGACCAATCAAAAGGCCACCGCTCAGGAAATCAAAACGGATTATGAATCGGTGGCCAAGCAAGCCAAAGGGATGATAGCCAGCCGATACAAGCCATTTACGAAACTCGATCTTCCCTCGGCAGACATTCGCCCGTTGTTCGATGCGAAGTTTGAGTCGTTCAAAGCGAAGGTGGTCAAAGAGTTTCCCGATTTCGAGAGCTACCCGCTCTCAGTGCAAGCCGCTTTGATGGATATGGCCTTCAATCTGGGCATGCCCGGCTTGCCGAACAAATTCCCCAGCTTCACGCGAGCGATCAAGGCCCGCGACTTCCAAACGGCGGCCAAAGAATCGCACCGTCGCGGCATTCAAGAGTCGCGCAATGCCACGGTGAAACGCTGGCTCGAATCGGCGGCTACGACAACAGCAACACCGAGCTATGTCGGCTGGAATCTCGAAGCGGCCGTGCGGCACCTGCAAAACAATGCTCAGCCCCGGTCGGTTGGCCAATGCGCCCGTTACACCCGTCAAGCCATCGAAGCTGGCGGAGTGCGATTGACACGGCAAAACTCGGCCAAAGACTATGGCCCCAGCTTGGAAGCCGTTGGCTTCGTCAAGCTCGCGTCGCCTCCAACGGAATATCTCAAGGGCGATGTTGTCATCATGCAGAGTTTTACCGGCCATCCGCACGGTCACATGCAGATGTACGACGGCACGCAATGGATTTCCGACTTCAAGCAACGCGACTTTTGGCCCGGACAGTCGTATCGCACGCATAAACCGTCTTATGCCGTCTATCGCTTCCAGACACTCCAATCGACACCGCCCACTCGCGAATGGTCGAATTCCTGGATGGCAACCCCGTTGTATTCATCCACGTTTGTCTGCCCCAGAGATGCCACCGCTGTAAATATGCCGATTTCCCGACTCAGGTAGTAACGGTTCCCGGCTATTGGCGAACCGTTTCACGAAAAAATACGCTCGGCTCGATGCGTCATGGCGGGCCGAGCGTGGCGCTAGGTTCGTTGTGCATGTGAATCATCGCCTCATGTTTGGAACGTAACTTCTGATGCCTCAGATAGTTGACGCCGTCGATCGGTCGGGTTATCGTGTCGCCTGAGGAAGGCAAGACGCGTGGACCAACGCGATGGATCGGGATCGTTCGATGGCGCATGTGCTATTTTTGCTGCCGAATCTGCAGGATACCGATGCGAGTCGTGCGGCCTGTCGTTTGGCCGAGGGACTGTTGGCCGGCGGAGAACGAGTGTCGGTCGCTGCGTTAGGAGCGACGGGAGTCGCGGCCGAAGCCTTTCGTTCGCTGGGCATCGCACCGCAATGCTGGGAACAGACGGCTTGGACGGTCCTACGCGCCGCTCGGCCGTTGCGACAGTGGTTGAAAAAGCAAGCTCCCAACATCGTACACCTATGGGGCATCGAAACCTGCACCGCCTGGCGTTGGGCTTTTCTCGGGCATCGGCGTCCCCCGGCTGTCTGGACGGCCTTGCCCCAGGCGTCGCCAGAAACGCTGCCGCGGTGGCTACGCTGGCTTGGTGGAACAACCGAACGACCATTCCCCTTCCCGTTGATCGCTGCGGCTGCGGCTGCGGTCCAGATCCGCTCTACACCTTCACTACGCGATGAACTGCAATTACCCGCGACGGCCCAATTGATTGTCAGCGTCGGATCATTTGATCATGCCGATGCCTTTCGGGATGCCATCTGGGCGTTCGACATTCTGAAATACTGCTCCCCGCAACTGCATCTGGTGCTGATCGGCGATGGCCCGACCAAAGCCGAACACATCCTCTTTGCCCAACGGATGGCCGGTGCCGATTGCCGAGTGTATTTTCTTCCCGAACGTGCCGACACGCTCTCCTTGCTAGCGCAAGCCGACTTCGTCTGGTCGACCGATCCGCGGGGAGGCCATATCAGCACGATCTTAGATGCGTGGGCGCTGGAAAAACCGGTGCTGGCCAATCGCACCGCGAGCATCGGTCGTTGGGCCAATTTGGAGCAATTGGCCTGGTGTTTTGAACCGAACGATCGGGAGCAACTCGCCCGGTTGACGCGGCGTTTGTGGGAGAATCGCACCTTAGCGAGCGAACGCTGCGCGTTGGCCCGAGCGTGGGTGCGTCAGCATGCCCACCTCGGCTTGGCGGTGCAAACGGCTCGACAGGAGTATCAAGCGGCTCTTGCAGCGGTTTTAGGGGAAAGGATCTGACATGGCACGCGAGGTGTTGACGGTCATTCTCGCTGGCGGACGAGGGACACGCTTGGAACCGTTGACCCGCGAACGCGCCAAGCCGGCCGTGCCGTTTGGCGGATTGTACCGCATCATCGATTTTACTCTGTCCAATTGCATCAACAGTCACCTGCGCCGCGTGTTGGTTCTCACCCAATACAAAGCCCGCAGCTTGGATCGCCATATTCGTCACGGCTGGGGATTTCTCAGCCCCGAACTGGGCGAGTCGATCGAAGTCTTACCCGCTCAGCAACGGATCGATGAAAACTGGTACAAGGGGACCGCCGATGCCTTGTATCAGAACATCTACAGTATCGAACAAGAAGATCCGACCTACACTCTGATCTTGGCCGGGGATCACATCTACAAGATGGACTACGGTCAGATGATCCGCTTTCACAAAGAACATCAAGCGGATCTGACGATTGGCTGCATTCCCGTACCGCTGCTGGAGTCACGGCACTTCGGCGTCCTGCGGATTGATCCGAACTATCGCGTGACGCACTTCGAGGAGAAACCCGCGAAAGCCGAGCCGATGCCCGATAAACCCGGCTATTGCCTCGGGTCGATGGGCATCTATGTCTTCACGACCAAGATCATGTTTGAAATGCTCGTTGAAGACGCAGTGCGTGCCGACAGTGCCCACGACTTTGGCAAAAACATCATTCCCAGTATGATTCGCAGTCAACGGGTGTTCGCATATCCGTTTGACGATCGCAACCGCAAAGCAGTGGCCTACTGGCGAGACGTGGGCACCTTAGATGCCTACTATCAGGCGAACATGGACCTTGTCGAAATTGATCCGGTGTTGAACCTGTATGACGAGGAATGGCCTATACGCACCTTTCAACCGCAGCTTCCGCCCCCGAAGTTCGTCTTCAACGGCGAAGGTGCGCCCGGTTATGCCCGACGCGGTGAGGCGATCGATAGCATGGTGTGCAACGGTTCGATCATTTCGGGAGGCCACGTCCGCAAAAGCGTGTTGTCGCCCCGGGTGCGGGTGAACAGTTTCGCTCTGGTGGAAGAGTCGATTTTGTTCGACGGGGTCGATGTCGGGCGTCATTGTCGCATTCGTCGAGCCATCGTCGATAAATTCGTGCGGATTCCGCCCGGAACCAGCATCGGTTACGATCTGGAACTCGATCGCCGACGGGGCTTCACGGTCACCGACAATGGCGTGGTCGTCATTGCCAAAGGCGAACGCCCCGAGGCATTTTCGGTACGCTAAACCTCGATTGCTGCGTATCGAAAATTTCGCCTTAGGAAGAACTCGCCTTTTTCGAGCGGGGCGATTTGGCACTACGAACGCTGGTGCTGCTCTCCTCTACGCCGTCAATGAAGCGGCGACAATCCGGCAGAGCATCCAGGAAGTTGTGGCCATACGGTTTGGTCAGCACCCGCGGATCGAACAGGACGATAATTCCGCGATCGGTCGCGGTGCGAATCAAACGGCCGAACCCCTGTTTAAGTTTGATGATCGCTTGTGGCACCTGATAATCCATAAATGGATTGCCGCCCGATTGTTGGATTGCATCCAACCGCGCTTCCGTCAAAGGGCGATCGGGCACCGCGAAGGGCAATTTCGTGATGATGACGTTGCTCAATGCCTCCCCTTTGACATCGACTCCCTGCCAAAAACTATCGACGCCGAACAGCACTGCTCGCGGAGTGCTGCGAAACTGTTCGGTCAATCTCCCCGTGGCCACCCCCGTACCTTGGCATAACAGCATCATCCCGTTTTGAGCGAACCACGGCCCGAGACGTTCCGCGGCACGATGCAGGAATTGGTAACTGGTGAACAACACGAAGGCGCGCCCTTGGGTGCGAGCGACGTACTGGGGAATCTTGGCCAAGACCGCTTCTTCAAACTGGGTCGGCTGCGAGGAGGGATCGGGCATCTGGCGAAACAGGTGCAATTCGGCCTGTTCGCGATAGTTGAACGGACTGCCCAACTGCAAGGTGCGGCACGAGGCCATCCCAAGCCGCTGCCGGGCGTGATCGAAACCACGGGTCGAATTACCGGCGCTCAAGGTCGCGCTGGTCAGAATGACGGAGGGGATTTTGTCGTACAATTCGGTTTGCAGGGCCGGCCCGACTTCAATCGGGGCACTGGCCAAGGTCACCCGGGGAGTGCGTTCGTTGCGTACTTCGACCCAATAAACCTGATCGGGCATCGTTTGTGCCAGCCAGATTCGCACCGATTGGGCCATCGTTTGCAGACGATTCGCGGCGCTGTGCAGTTCGATTTTCTCTTCCTCGGGCAGTGGTTCGGCCACTTGCTCGACAGTGCTGGCCAACTTCAACAATTCTTCCGACATGCTATCGACAACGATATGCGTTCGCCGGACTCGGCCGGTATTCCGCGCTTGTTTGCTCCACCAGGCATGCAGTTCCGTGAAGAAGCGTTCGACCGCTTGGCGGGTCGCTTCCACTTGCCGGGCAATGGCGTCGGTTCCATGCCGCAGCAGCAAACCGCGATCCAGACGCGGCGACAGTAGTTTGTTCAGCAGATACTCGATCGTCCCCTGACTGACGGAAATGCCCAAATGATCGGACGCGACGTCTTCGAGCGTATGCGCTTCATCGAAGATAACGACTTGATAATTCGGCAACAGACTCGCTCCCCCCCGACGCAAGGCAAGATCGCTAAAAAACAACGCATGATTGACAATGAGCAAATTCGCCGTGAACATCGCTCGCCGAGCTTTGAAATAGAAGCACTCGCCGTGATCGGGACATTTCCGCCCCAAACAGTTGCCGCCATCGCTTTCGACCAGATCCCAGACCAACGGACTGGGCTGAAACGGCAAATCGCTGCGAGAACCTTCATAAGTTCGGCGGGACCATTGGCCGATTTGAATCAATTGCTCGACATTGCTCGAATCGGCCAACAGAGTGTTCATCCGTTGTTGTGCCACTCGGAGGCGACGCTTGCTCAGGTAATTGCCACGTCCCTTCACCAGCACGGCGCGGAACTCGAAGGGAAGAACCGATTGCAGAAACGGAATGTCTTTGCGTAAGAGTTGCTCTTGCAAGCTGATGGTGTGGGTCGAAACGACGATTTTCAGTTCTTTGTCGTTGGCCGTGGCTAACAGAGCGGGGACGAGGTAGGCGAAACTCTTGCCGACGCCGGTGCCGGCTTCGACCATCAGGTGTTTTTTGTCGGCAATCGCTTGCGCGATGGCCTCGGCCATCGCTAATTGTTCTGGCCGACTCTCGAAGTCGGTCCAGACTTTCGCGATGGTTCCTTTGGGACCGAGAATGGAATGCACCGAAGCCATGGTTGCATTGTGCCGTAAAAACGCATCAGCGTAAAGGTCGGTTGAGCGCTCGCGGAGGCACGAAGTGCGACGCGGTCGCGGGGGATTCTGACCCACCCACGGACTAGCGTCCGCGGCTCCTGAAAACATTGGAGCCGACAACGTCAGTCGTCGGGGAGTTATCGATATGTTCCCGACGCGACGTTCCTCTAAAATGATCGACGGAAAATGCCGAACTTTTTTCGAGCGATCGCGGAGACGGGCTGATGTGCTTGGGCGTTCCCGGAAAAGTCGTGACTTGTTACGACGATCACGGCGTGCGAATGGGCAAAGTCGATTTTGCCGGCGTCGTCAAAGAAGTCTGCCTCGAATATGTCCCCGAATTACAGGTCGGCGATTACGCCATCGTGCATGTGGGCTTCGCCATCCAACGCCTCGACGAAGCTGCGGCCCAGGCCACCCTCGACACCCTACGTTCGTTGGGCATGCTTGATGCAATCGACTCCTCCGCCGAAGCCGAGGTGAGCGATGAAATATCTCCACGAATTTCGTGATCCCACCTTGGTCGCCCAACTGCTGCACCAGATTCGCCAGCAGACCACGCGGCCGTGGACGCTGATGGAAGTCTGTGGCGGACAGACGCACTCCATCTTACGGCACGGCATTGATACGCTGCTGCCCAGCGAGATTCGCTTGATCCATGGGCCGGGTTGCCCCGTCTGCGTCACCCCGGTGCAACTGATCGATCAAGCCCTCCACCTGGCCGCGATGCCCAACGTCACTTTATGCACCTTCGGCGATATGCTCCGCGTGCCGGGGAGCGATGCCGACCTGTTCACGCTCCGGGCCAACGGAGCCGATGTTCGCATGGTCTATTCGCCGCTGGACGCTTTGAACTTGGCTCGGCGCAATCCCCAGCGCGAGGTGGTATTCTTCGGCGTCGGCTTTGAAACGACCGCTCCAGCGACGGCGTTGGCGGTGCAACTGGCCGCTCGCGAAAGACGCAGCAATTTTTCCCTGCTGGCATCGCATGTGTTGGTTCCCCCCGCGTTGGAAGCCTTGTTGCAGGCTCCGGGATGTCAGGTCCAAGCCTTCCTAGCCGCGGGGCACGTCTGCTCGGTGATGGGGACGACCGAATACGACGCGATCGCGGCTCGCAATGGGGTGCCCATCGTCGTCACTGGTTTCGAGCCAGTCGATTTGTTGGAAGGCATTCGTCGTGCCGTGGGGCAGTTGGAAGCCGGTCAAGCCCGCGTCGAAAACGCCTACCCGCGTGCCGTCACAAACGACGGCAATCCCCATGCGAAAGCCGTCCTTGCCGAGGTGTTCGAGGTCACCGATCGCCCTTGGCGAGGCATCGGCCTGATCCCCGCAAGCGGTTGGCAACTACGCCCCAAGTACCACGCCTTCGATGCAGCACGGAAGTATCCGTTGGGCGACATCTCGTCGCGGGAACATCCGTTGTGCCGTAGTGGCGAAGTGCTGCAAGGCAAATTGCGCCCCAGCGACTGCCCGGCTTTTGGCCGACTGTGCAATCCTCGTTCGCCCTTGGGCGCGACGATGGTTTCCAGTGAAGGAGCCTGTGCCGCATATTACCATGCCGGACGCTTCGGCCAGGTCCATCCGAACGGGGAGAGTCGATGAATCCGACTTACGATGCGAACGCTGCAAGCTGTCCGCTGCCGTTGCGGGATTATCCGACCATTGTGCTAGCCCACGGCGGAGGCGGACGATTGATGGCCGAGTTGATCGAGCATCTGTTCTTGGCCGAGTTTGCCGATGAAACGCTATCGGCCAAGACCGATGCCGCAGTGCTTCCGTTGCCGACCCACGCCAAAGGTCGGCTAGCGCTGACCACCGATTGTCATGTCGTCCGTCCGTTGTTCTTCCCCGGCGGCAGCCTCGCCGAATTGGCCGTGCATGGCACCATCAACGACCTGGCCATGAGCGGAGCACAGCCGTTGTACCTCACCGTCGGCTTCATTCTGGAAGAAGGCTTGCCTATCGCTGTCTTGGCCGAATTGGTGCGACGCCTGGCCCAAGCGGCACGCCAAGCCGGGATGCGTGTGGTCGCGGGAGATACCAAAGTCGTCGAACGCGGGCACGGCGATGGGTGTTTCATCACGACCAGCGGAGTCGGAGTGGTAGCCGCGGGGATTGACTTGGGACCGCAGTTGATTCGCCCCGGCGATGTCGTGCTGGTCAATGGACCAATCGGCGAGCATGGGATGGCAGTCCTGAGCGTCCGCGAAGGTTTGGAGTTTGAGTCGCCGATCGTCAGTGATTGCCGAGCGTTGCACTTGGAGGTCGATCGGTTATTACGGGCCGTGCCGAATACCCGTTTTCTCCGTGACCCGACGCGGGGCGGGGTAGCCGCCGTCCTCCACGAAGTCGCCCAGGCCGCACGCTGGGAAATCGCTCTGGACGAAGCCGCGATTCCGGTACGTGCCGAAGTGCGTGCCGCTTGCGAGATCCTCGGCCTGGACCCGTTATATGTGGCCAACGAAGGCAAATTGATTGCCATCGTTCCCCCCGAAGCCGAATCGTCGGCCCTGACGGCACTAGGACCGCAAGCCCGGCGTATCGGCGTGGTGCGTGCCGGCAGCGTCGGTCGGGTCGTGGCACGCACGCCCTTCGGCACCGAACGCTTGATCCCTTTGCCACTGGGCGAACAATTACCGCGGATCTGTTGAGCGGCCCGATTCCGCAAGGGGGGCACTGACGGCTTCCCCGTATCCGCGACCCGGCATTTCGGTTAGAATACATGGACATCGATGCGCGGCGTGTCGGTTGCCTGACCAGCTTCGCGGGGGCTTTGTTGTGGATTCCGAACGTATCCTCGTCCGTTGTCCCGACCCAGATTGCCAAACCGAATATTGGCTTGCTCCCGACTTGATCGGACGACGCATGCCTTGTCGGGTCTGTCAAACCGTGTTCACCATCGAGCCGGCCCGGTCGGCCCCGTCGACAGCTGAAGCCGCTTCCCCGTTGCCCGTCGTTAGTCGCGATGCGTCGGCACCGCGTCGGGCTGGTGAATCCCGCAGCGACGCTTCCTCCAGTTCCTCCCGCAGTGGCACGGTCAAGGACTTCGTTCCGCTGTTGCCGGCAGAAGCTGCCCCACCATCCACCGAAGCAGGTGCCAAGGTTCCGATTGTCTCGAAACCCAACGTGAGCAAGAGCCAAAGCCCCCCTGCCAAGGACAAGGAAGCGGCCCCGGAAAGTTCGCCGACATCGGTGGTGTCCACCCCCATCGTCCCGCGATTGCCTGCGGAACTCGCCGAAGCGGCACCAACCACGAACGGTCCTTCACCTACTAACGCTCCTCTATCTACCAATGCTCCCTTGTCTCCATCGACGCCCACGCCTGAGGTGCGGGAAATTGTCTGGACGCCGGACCACGAAACCCCTCAACTGCCCGACACGCCATTCGCCGCTGCCACTGGGGGGGATGCATCACGACCTACATCCGCGTCCGCAACCTCGGCCGACCGGCGTGAAGTCTTTGGGAACGAAGATACTTCGCTCCCTGGTCCCGGCGTGCCGTCTCGGGCCGATCACGCGGAAACAACGCCCACAGTCTCCCCCGACTCGTTCCAAGAATCCGGGCCCCGCTCAACGGAAGCTCCCTCCCCGAGCTTGACCAAGCCGACGACCGCGGCCTCCGCATGGGGCCAAAGCAAACGCGCCCATAAACGCCGACGTTCCAGCCGGTTGTTCTACGCTCTGTTGACACTGCTGCTGGTCGGTGCCCCGATCGGCGGCTACCTCCTGTATCAACAGTTTGTCGAATCGGAAGCGCAATTGGCCGAAGCCGCCAAACAACTGTACGAAGCCCAGAAGTTTCAGGAAGCCAGCCGCGCCTACGACCGCTTGGCCCAAAATTATTCCGACAGTGCCAACGGCGAACGCTACCGCTTCTTTGCCGAATTGTCGAAACTCCGCAGTTCGGTGTACGCCGTCGTGTCGCGTTCCAACCCCAAAGCCGAGCGGGAGCAACTCGAAGCGTTCCTCCGCCAGTGGGGCGAACACCCGTTGGCCGGCCCCGATCAATTCGCGGTCGATCTGTGGCAGACCACCCAGAAAGTGAGCGAAGACTTCTGTGAATTGGCTGAGGAAAAACTGAAAGCCCGGCAACTCGATGAAGTGGACGCGCTGTTGGCCGACGCTCGACCGATCTTGCCTTTGCTGGTACGCCTACGTCCGGCGGATCTGACAGAGGAACCGGTCGTCGCCCGTTTCACTGCCATTCAACGCCGCTTGGCCGACCTCCGCGAAGACGATCGCATTATGGCCGAGGCACAACGCTTGTATGCCGCCGCTCCGTCGGAAGAAAAGCTCGAAGCGGCCATGACTTTACTGCGTCAGCGTGGCTTGCACACTGGCCCAGTCGCCCAGGAACTGCAACGCGATTGGGCCAAACGGCTGACCGAGCAGATTCGCTACTTCGCTGAACAACCGCCCATCGAGCCGACCCCTCCGCCGGATGAGGCGGTGACGGCCCTGCTGTTTGCTCCTCGCCTGGATCGTGGCCCATTGGCCGCGACTTGGTGGCTGGACGACTGGCTCGCTTCGGTGAAAGTCAAACCCGGCTCGGCGATGTTCGCGTTGGCCCACGGCTTGCTCTACGCTCTGGACGAAACCGATGGCCGGGTGCTGTGGGCCACTCGCGTCGGCATCGATACCGAAACCCCGCCGCTGCGGGTGTCGCTGGGTGAGGGTCGCGGCGAATGGGCGTTGGTGTTGAGCAACGATGGCCAACGCTTCGGCCTGACGGCACGCCAAGCCCACGACGGTGAAATGATCTGGCATCAGAGTTTCGAGGCCCCGATCTTGGGCAGACCGATCGTCGTGGGACTGCGGGTGTATGTGGCGCTGCGCACGGCGAAAGGCATTGTGGCCGAACTGGATCTGCTCACGGGCCGACGCATCGGCCGACTCGAATTTCCCAAGGAACTTGCCGCGGGGGGCGCACGTCGTCCCGGAACCGGGCAGTTGTTTTACCCTTCTGAGGCCGACCGAGTCCATGTCTGGGATGTCGATGTCCGCAAAGAGGACGGCAGCTTGGCAGAGCCGAAATACCTCGGTTCGATTGTGACCAATCATCCCGCAGGCACCCTCCGCGGCGATTTGGTCATCACTGGCAGCGAAGGGGACACTTCCTCCGGGATCGGCCACCGTTTCTTGGTGCTGCTACAAGCTGATGGTCAACTGAGCGTGCGCGTGCGTGCCTTCCCGCTGACGCCGGAGGCCAACGAGCAGTCGGCTTTGGCCGGCCCTGCGGTGGAAATGTCGTTGCCTGGCTGGACCTGGTTTACGCCTCACGTCGATGCCGAGAAATTGGCCGTCGTCACCGATCGCGGACAATTCGCCTTGTTCGGTCTGAATCAACCCGGCAACACCGACCCCGCGTTGTTCTTCCTGACAGGCACGCCACTGTCGCTGACCACCGGGCAACAGTTGTCGCGCGGGTTGGTTGTTGCAATCGACGAAACCACATTCCTCGTGCTGATCCAAGGCCAGTTGCATCAGGTCGAGTACAGTTTTCGCTTCCAGGAAGGCTCGACGCTGCTGCCACTCGGCGACAAAGTAGCGTTAGGCTCGCCGATCCAGGTAGCCCAATGGAACAGCAAACGCGATCTGCTGTTGTTTGTCACCCAAGCGGAAAGCAGTGCGTCATGCAAAGCGATCGCCTGGGATGTTCGCCGGGGAGCACCGCGATGGCAACGGCAACTCGGTTTGCTCGTCGAAGGTCCGCCGCGGGTCGTCGGCACTTCAGTGCTTTTGCAGGATCGCAACGGCGCGTTGTATCGCATTGAACAGCCGCATCGGCCGTTAGGCGATCCGAAATCGGCCGGCGAATGGCGCATCAACGATCGCTGGTTGAGCGTCCCCCCAGCTGCGGATCGCCTCAGCGACGCCTTGCTCCTCCCCACACCGGATGGCTCCGCGTATTTCACTTTGGTTCCCGTGGGCCAGACCGACAAAATGCGTTTACGCCTTCAGCGTTATTCCTTGCTCGGGGGACGCTCGACGGGAGAAAAACCCCTCGAAGTGCCGTTGAAAGCCAAGCTGATGGGCCGACCCATTTGGTTGAACGAATCGCTGCTGTTGCCCTTGGCCGATGGCGTCATCCACCGGCTGCAACTCGGCCCCACACCGCGACTGATCGACGGCCCCCCCTGGCGCAGGGGCCGAGCCTCCCCAGCCGATCAATGCTATCTGCTCGCTTTGGGCCGCGACGAATTCTTGGCCTGCGATGGGCAACGCACGATCACCCGCTGGCGTTGGCTCGACGAGCCGCAACCTTTTGAGCAGGTCAAACGGTTGGTGCTCCCCGAACGGTTGGTCACGGCACCGGTCGTTGTCGGAGCCAACGCGGGCCGACCCACCCGCCTGATCACGGCCGACGTTCAAGGTGTCGTGCGTCTGTTGGATCTCGAGCAGTGGGATCGTCCCGCCCTCCGCGTCTGGCGCGCCGACCCCAAGGCCGATGTGGGCATTCCCCCCGGCCCGATTACCTCGCCGTTGTTAGTGCAGGCTTTGCCCAACGCGGTCTGGCGGGTCGGCTACGTCGTCGATGGCGTGCATTTCGTCTGGCTCGATCCGATGGAAGAGAATCTCTTGTGGGTGCATCGACGCCGGGAACGGCACCCCGGCGATGGATGGATCGGCGTACCTACCCTCGTGCGGGGGCAATTGTGGTTCGCCGATCGCCGCGGCTTTTTCGAGTGTGTCGATGAAGCCACCGGCCAAGTCGTCGGCAAACGAATCGAACTCCCCGGCACGGTGGCCCCTGCTACCCCACCCGTCGAGTTCGGCCCTGATCGACTCTTCGCCCCCCTTACTGACGGCACCGTTTTCCTCTTGCCGACCAACGACATCACCAACAACAACCAGGGAATCCAAGCCCCGAACGATTCCAAGAATGGCAAGGGCACCAAGGACGCTAAAGACGCCAACGACACCAAAAGCAATAAAGATGCCAACGATACCGACACCAAAGCCACCAAAAACACCAAGGACATCAAAAGCACCGACAATCCCCAAACTCAAGACCCCCCAAATATCAACGACCGTAAGCCTCCCCCAAGCGACAAGTGATCGATCCGAAACTCCGAATCACGGGTATGGTCGAAATAATAATCCTCGGGCATATGGTCGAGATAATCCGCAAGGTCGCGAACTTGTCTGTCCCGAGGTGGAGGCACTTGTCTGTCCTGAGGGTTAGTAGATGGGAGCTACGGCACAAAATGCCTAATCCGGCAATCGGAATGCACCGCTGGATCGTTCTAGATATAATGTTGCAGGATACTTCCTCTGAGGGAGATCGGATGCAATCCGCCCGCCTCAGGGACCGAACTTTCTTCCCAGCATTCGATCGATCGCCTTCCCCGATCGATCTCATTCCTGCCGTGAGCGGCGGTTGCTTCGGAGTTCGATGCGATGGCCCAAGTTCTTGATGCTCCACGACCCAGTCCGGCTCCATCGAAATTGGAAGCGGTCCTTGAAGAAAAACTCAACCAGGCCGTTTGGCAGATCCGCAAACAGGATCTGTTGCAGGTGGGGTTGACCGTACTGACCGGCACCTTAGCCCTCGCAGCCACCCTGATTCTGCTCGATCGCTGGACCGAGTTACCATCGTCGGCCTTCCACAATGCGTGGATCGCCTACCTGCTATTGGCGGGCAGTTACGCCTACTGGACCGCCTTCCGTCCCAGCCGCCGAGCAATCAACCTGCTGTACGCGGCCAAGCAAGTCGAGAAGACCGTCCCCGAGGCGAAAAACTCGATCATCAACTGGCTGGAACTCCGTCAAGAAGAACTCCCCGCGTCGATCCGAATCGCTGTCAGCGCCCGGGCAGCCAAGGACATCAAACGTGCCGCCCCCACGCAGACGACCCATTTCCACGCTCTGCTGACTTGGGTCATCTTGTCGGCCCTGTTTGCCATCCTGACTGTGGTTGCCATGCTTTTACCGGGCAAAA
>CALEEC010000495.1 GCA_937949245.1 uncultured Gemmataceae bacterium
GCCCGTATTTGCGCATGGCAACGTCGAGCATCTTATATCTCGAATCCGCGGCCGGATGTGGCCTAGGATTTGCACCGGGCATAATGCCGACTCCTTGCAACGAGGGACGAAGCCAAAATCGGTGGAAAGAATCGGCAACTCCTGTACCAAATGCGATTTTTTGCTCCAGATAGGCGATCGCGGGAGAGTCCCGACCTCGTGCATGGCAAGGTATAGGCCGACTCCTCCCCTCGTGGGCATGGGGTGCCATGTGGTCCCAACCGCGGGCATGGAGGGCCACGTGGTCCCCGCCTCAAGCGTGGTAGGCAGACAGGTAGTCTCGGCCTGATGGCAGGAGTCGTAACCCAGAGGGGGCCGTGTGTGCATGAGTTTTCTTTAGTCGAAGCCCTGTTCGAGGAAGTCGATCGCTGGACCCGCGACCATCCGACCGCGGTTGTCGAGTCGGTACGGGTGCGTGTGGGGCCATTGGCCAACGTCGAGCCGACGATTTTTCGCTTGGCCTTCGAGCAATTGGCCGCTTTACGCACGCCAACGCCTCGGTTGGAACTGGAAGAAGAACCTTTGACCGTTGCTTGCCTCAACTGCGGTCAAGTGACCGAAGCGGTCCCGCAACGGCTGCACTGTCGGCAGTGTGGCGCAACCGATGTCCGTGTCCAGACTGGCGATCGCATCCTCTTGCTGAGTTTAACGTTGCTTTACCCGAAATCATCATTTTTCGTCGAGGATACCCGATGCGAGAAACCATCACCGTGAATCAGGACGTGCTGGCCGCTCGTCGCGCCGCTGCAGACCGTTTCCGCACGCGGATGGGCGATTGTGGCACGTTGGTCGTGCAACTACTGTCTTCCCCGGGGGCCGGCAAAACCACCTTGCTTGAAGCCACGGCGCAGCGCCTGTCCCAACGTTGGAAGGTAGCCATCCTTGTCGGCGATCTCGCGACCGATCGCGATGCGCAACGCCTGGCCCCCTACGCACCTACGGTGCAGATCACTACGGGAGGCACCTGTCATCTCGAATTGCCTCTGATCGAAAACGCCTACGCGCAACTCCCGCCGGATCGCTACGACTTTCTCTTTGTCGAAGATGTCGGTAACCTCGTGTGCCCCGCGTCGCACGATGTCGGCCAGCATCTGCGCGTCATCGTGCAGAGCGTCACCGAAGGAGATGACAAAGCCGGCAAATATCCTAAGGCGTTCCGCACCGCCCAAGCCCTGGTCATTAGCAAGATCGACCTGTTGCCTCATGTGCCGTTCATGGTCGATGCCGCGATCGAAGATGCCCAAGCCATCCAGCCCCACTTGGAGGTCTTCTCGGTCTGTGCTCTCGATCACAAAGGCATCGCGCCCTGGTGCCGGTATCTGGAGAAACAACGCGAGCAGATGCTGCACCCCGTCCACGCGCAGCCGATGACCTCGGCGGCCAGCCATTCGTAAAAACGATCGAGATGTCGGATGTGACCGAAATGGTGCGAGGTGTGCGGTTTAGGCGCACGGCGTCGCGTCGCCCCGTCCGCGGCGCTAGGAGACGACGCCAGTCGTCGGGGGTTTTTCCTCCGTCGACTCTCGTCGGCCGGTTCGCCCGAGGGCATACTCGATTTTCAGATCCGAGGCACGATAATTGCACATTTGCCGTCTAGGCACGGATCGGGCCGCGGGTACGGATCGAACCGCGTCGGCAGCGGAGGAGTACGGATCATGTCGGCGAATCGTGTGTATGTGACGCTCGACGGCAACGAAGCGGCCGCTTTGGTCGCGCATCAGACGAATGAAGTGATTGCCATCTATCCGATCACTCCTGCGTCGCCGATGGGCGAATTCGCGGATGCGTGGACGCAAGCGGGGCGTCGGAACCTGTTTGGCGATGTGCCGCAAGTGATCGAGATGCAATCGGAAGCCGGTGCCGCGGGTGTGGTGCATGGCTCGTTGCAGGCCGGTGCCCTGACGACCACCTTCACCGCATCGCAAGGCTTGCTGTTGATGATCCCGAATATGTATAAGATTGCCGGTGAATTGACGCCGTGCGTCTTTCATATTGCCACGCGAACAATAGCGACGCATGCGTTGTCGATCTTCGGCGATCACGCCGACGCTATGGCCGTCCGCCCCACCGGCTGGGGGATGCTGTTTGCCAGTTCGGTTCAAGAAGCCCACGATTTTGCTTTGATCGCCCAAGCGGCCACGCTAAGAGCCCGGGTGCCGTTTTTGCACTGTTTCGATGGCTTCCGCACTTCGCACGAGGTCAACAAGATCGCGGTATTGTCGGTCGATGATATGAAAGCGATGCTCGACGCCGACCTCATTCAAGCCTTCCGCGATCGTGCCTTGAACCCGGATCGACCGGTCCTGCGTGGCACGGCCCAGAATCCCGATGTGTTCTTCCAATCGCGGGAAGCCTGCAATCCGTTCTACGCCGCGGTGCCAGGCATCGTGCAAGCGACCTTCGACCGCTTCGCGCAGTTGACCGGCCGGGCGTATCGCCTGTTTGAGTACGCCGGCCATCCGCAAGCGGAACGGGTGATCGTGTTGATGGGTTCCGGGACCGGCGCGGTGCAAGAAGCCGTCGAGGCTTTGACCGCTCAGGGCGAAAAGGTCGGGGCGGTGATCGTGCGGTTGTATCGTCCCTTCGACGCCAGTGCATTCGTGCAAGCGCTGCCGCCGACGGTGCGTTCGCTGGCCGTGCTGGATCGCTGCAAAGAACCGGGTGCCCCCGCCGAGCCGTTGTGCCAAGACGTGCTAACGGCTTTGGTCGATGCCGGACCACAGCCCATGCCCCGGGTCATCGGCGGGCGTTATGGCCTATCGTCGAAAGAATTCACTCCCGCCATGGTCGCCGCGATCTTCCGCGAGCTGAGCTTGCCCCACCCCAAGAAACGCTTCACCATCGGCATTCATGACGATGTCACTCACCTGAGCCTCGATTGGAACCCCGACGAACTGCCGGAACCGCCCGAGGTGACGCGAGCAGTGTTCTACGGCCTGGGGAGCGATGGCACGGTCGGAGCGAACAAGAATTCGGTCAAAATCATCGGCGAAAACACCGACCTGTTCGCCCAAGGCTACTTCGTCTACGACTCGAAGAAATCGGGAGCGATGACGGTGTCGCATCTGCGGTTTGGTCCCCGGCCGATCCGCTCGACCTATCTCATCCGCAAGGCCAACTTTGTCGCTTGTCACCAATTTCAGTTCCTCGAACGGGTCGATATGCTGGACATCGCCGAACCGGGCGCAACATTTCTGCTCAATAGCCCCTACTCGGCCGAGGAAGTCTGGGATCACCTGCCGATGGAGGTGCAACGCGACATCGTGCAGAAGCGGTTGCGGTTCTTCGTGGTGGATGGCTACCGGGTAGCTGCGGAGTCGGGGTTGGAGGGGCGATTCAACACGGTGATGCAGACCTGCTTTTTCGCCCTCAGCGGTGTGTTGCCCCGGGACGAGGCGATCCGGCACATCAAGGAAGGGATCAAGAAAAGCTACGGCAAACGGGGCGAAGCGATCGTGCAGAAGAACTACGCCGCGGTCGATGCCTCGCTGGCCGCCCTCCAAGAAGTGCGGGTGCCGCAGCAGATCACCAGTACGCATCGCCGGGTCGGCTGGGTCGAAGGGCCAGCGCCGGATTTTGTGCAACGGGTCACCGCGATGATGTTGGCCGGCAAAGGCGATCTGCTGCCGGTCAGTGCCGTCCCTGTCGATGGCACCTTCCCCACCGGCACCGCGAAGTACGAGAAACGCAGCATCGCCTTGGAAATCCCCATCTGGGACGAACAACTGTGCACGCAATGCGGCTTGTGTTCGATGATTTGCCCGCACGCGGCCATCCGCTCGAAAGCCTACACGCCGGACGATCTGCGTGATGCCCCGAGCGATTTCCCCTCCAAGCCTTGCACGGGGGATCTAGCTGGTCTGCGAATGACCGTCCAGGTAGCGCCGGACGATTGCACCGGCTGCGGCTTATGCGTTTCTATCTGCCCCGCTCGCAGCAAGGAGCAGGCCAAGCGCAAGGCCATCAACATGGAGCCGAAACGCGAGCATTTGCTGCAAGAACGGCAACGCTTCGACTTCTTCACGCGACTGCCGGAAACCGATCGGCTCCGCGTCAAACTCGACACCGTGCGGGGTTCGCAGTTGCTGGAACCGTTGTTCGAGTTTTCGGGGGCCTGCGCCGGTTGTGGTGAAACGCAGTATCTGAAACTGCTCAGCCAACTGTTCGGCGATCGCGCCGTGATTGCCAACGCCACGGGCTGCTCGTCGATTTACGGCGGGAATCTGCCGACGACTCCTTGGAGTACTAATCAAGCGGGGCGTGGTCCGGCTTGGGCCAACTCGTTGTTCGAGGACAACGCCGAGTTCGGCTTGGGTATCCGCATGGCTTTGGATCAACAAGAAACGATCGTGCGGCGTCTGTTGCACAAGCTGGCCGTGCCGATCGGTGAAGAGTTGGTGCGTGGGTTGCTCCAAGGGGCGCAAGCACACGGCGAAGCGGAAATTGCCGAACAACGCCGACGCATTGTCGAACTACGCCGCCGACTGGAGACGCTCGACGATCCCGACGCCCGCATCCTGCACCGCTTGGCCGACGTCTTGGTACGCCGCAGTGTCTGGATCGTCGGTGGAGACGGTTGGGCTTACGACATTGGCTTCGGTGGGGTCGATCATGTGTTGGCCAGTGGCCGCGATGTCAACATCTTGGTGCTGGACACCGAGGTCTACTCGAACACCGGCGGTCAAGCCTCGAAAGCAACGCCGCGAGCGGCCGTCGCCAAGTTCGCCGCCGGAGGCAAACCCATCGGCAAGAAAGACATCGCCATGATCGCGATGGCCTATGGCAATGTTTATGTCGCGCACCTGGCAGCAGCGGCTAACCCCGCCCAGATGACCCGCGCCTTCTTGGAGGCCGAATCGTACCGCGGTCCGTCGCTGCTGATCGCCTACAGCCACTGCATCGCTCACGGCATCGACATGGAAAAGGGCATCGAGCATCAGAAAGACGCGGTGCAGACGGGGTATTGGCCGTTGTTCCGCTACGATCCACGGCTGGCCCACGCGGGGCAGAAAGCCTTCCGGCTCGACAGTGGCCGACCGACCCGCAAGTTCCGCGAGTTCGCCCAAAAAGAGGGCCGCTTCGCCATGCTGCCAGGGGTGAATCCGGCTCAAGCCGAACGCCTGCTGGAGTTGGCCCAACAGGACATCGACGCCCGCTGGAAGCTCTATGAGCAATTGGCCGGCCTAGAACGCGAAGCCCCTCAAGCGTTGGAGGAAGTATCATGAACCTCGATCTTTCCACGACCTACTTGGGGCTGAAATTGCGGCATCCGCTGATGGTCGCTGCCGGGCCGATGACCGAAGAACCTCGGCTATTGCCGGAACTCGAACAGGCCGGTGCCGCTGCCGTGGTCTTGCCGTCGCTGTGGGAAGAGCAGATCGAACACTACGACGTGGAGACACTGCGGATGCAACATTTCGGGGCCGACTCATTCGGCGAGGCGTTGACCTACTTCCCCCCCGTGGAAGACCGTCGTGCCACTCCCGATTGGTATCTGCGCAAAATCGACGAGGCCAAAGCCCGCGTCAGCATTCCCGTGATTGCCAGCCTCAACGGCAGCACCTTGGGCGGCTGGACCCGCTATGCCAAGCAGATCGAAAACGCCGGGGCCGACGCCTTGGAGTTGAACATCTACTTTCTAGCCACCGATCCCGACACCACTAGCGAACAAATCGAGGAACGTTACCTTGAACTGGTCCACAGCGTGCGTTCGGCCACTCGGTTGCCATTGGCCGTCAAGATCGGTCCGTTCTTCTCGTCGTTGCCCAACATGGCCAAGCGTCTGGTCCGGGCCGGGGCCGATGGCTTGGTGCTGTTCAATCGCTTCTTGCAGCCGGACATCTTGCTAGAGTCGATGGAAGTGGCCCCGAACCTGGCGTTGAGCGACTCCAAGGAGCTGCGTTTGCCTCTGCGTTGGATTGCCATTCTCCGCGATCGCCTGACGGCTTCTTTGGCCGCGAGTACCGGGGCCCACACGGTCGAAGACGTGTTGAAACTGCTTGCCG
Organism: uncultured Gemmataceae bacterium; assembly: GCA_937949245.1. Taxonomy (GTDB): domain Bacteria; phylum Planctomycetota; class Planctomycetia; order Gemmatales; family Gemmataceae; genus CALEEC01. The sequence continues at coordinate 6,045 of CALEEC010000495.1, forward strand.
CCGGTGCCGACGTGGTGCAGTTGAACTCGGCTTTACTCAAACACGGGGCCAAGCATCTGTCTTACCTGCTCGACGGGATGCATCGTTGGTTGGTCGAAAAGGAATACCAATCGGTGCAACAGTTGATCGGCAGCATGAGCCAGGCCAATTGCCCCGATCCGGAACAGTTTGAGCGCGCCAACTACATGAAGGCGCTGACTAGCTTCTGTTCGCGTTATCCGCGGCACGTCTGATCGATCGACGGATCGCCACAGCGGCAGCGCGAGCAACGACGCCAGTCGTCGAGTGGAAATCGACTTAGGAGCCGACGACGCACGTCGTCGGGTGGAAATCGACACCCGCGGCCCGGTGTCCGCGGCTCTCAAAGCCAGGAGCCGACGACGCCAGTCGTCGGTCATGCGGCTAGAGGCGAGTTTTTTGCCGTGACAGTGGCCCGGACGCGAGCTACAATGGAAAGCCATAGCGCCAGATTCTTCCCTCCTCCTCCGCAGGGATGAAGTGCGCGATTCCTCCCTCGCTTTGACGGATTCAGGAGCAAGCCAGCCGTGAATGTGCCGCATCTTCCCCGTTTTGCCTCGCGCCGCGAGTTTCTGCAACAAGCCGGTCTGGGCTTCGGTGCGTTGGCGTTTGCCGCTTTGCTGGCCGCGGAAGAGGACAAGTCGCGGTCGTTGCTCGATCCGTTGGCCCCCCGGCCAGGGCACTTCCCCGCCAAGGCCAAAAGTGTGATCTTCCTGTTCATGGAAGGGGGGCCAAGCCATGTCGATTTGTTCGATCCGAAACCGGAACTAACTCGGCGTCATGGTCAGCCCTTGCCGGCGAGCTTTGGTCGGGTCATCACGCCGATGGGCACCGGGGGCAACAACCTGCTGGCCTCGAAGCGAAAGTTCGCCAAGTTCGGCCAATCGGGGCTGGAATTTTCCGACTGGGTGCCCCACATGGCCCGGCTGGCCGACCATTGGTGCATGCTGCGGGCCTGCTGGGCGGATGGCCTGAATCACGTCGGCTCGGTCTGCCAAATGAACACCGGCTCGATTTTGGCCGGCAAGCCGTCTTTGGGGGCGTGGACCATCTACGGCTTGGGGAGCGAAAACCGCAATCTGCCCGGCTTCGTGGTCATGACCGATACTCCCAACGAGGTGGCCGGCGGGGCACGCAATTGGGGAACCGGCTACATGCCGGCAACCTATCAAGGCACCTTATTCCGTCCGGGTGCTAGTCCGATCCTGAATCTGCGGACGCCTGCCAACGTCAGTGAACCTCGCCAACGAAGCAAGTTGGACTTAATTCGTGCCCTCAACGAGCAGCACCGTCAGGGGCGTGAAGACGACACCCAATTGGCAGCGCGGTTGTCGGCT
>CALEEC010000496.1 GCA_937949245.1 uncultured Gemmataceae bacterium
AGAGAAATACAACCGCCCCGACGCCGTCCTGGCGTTCGATAAAGCGTTGAGCATCAATCCCAAAGCCGTCGAAGCCCTCGTGGGCAAAGGCCAAGCTGCTCTGCAAGTGTACGAATGGAAAGAAGCCGAACCCCTGGCGGAAAGAGCATTGCGTCTGCGACCGAATGATCCCCCGGCCTTGCGACTGCGTGCGGATGTGCATTTCGCCACGGGAGACTTTGCCGCTGCGGAAAAACTGCTCACCCGAGCACGCCAACAGAATCCCCGCGATGAAGCCACCTTGGGACGCATCGCCGCTTTGCGGGTCTTTCAACGCCGGCCGAACGAAGTCGATGCACTGCGTGCCGAGATCTTGCGTTGGAACGCGAAACCTGCGTTGTTCCACTTCACTTTAGCGGAAGCACTCGAAGAACGCCGTTACTTTGCCCTCGCGGAGACGCACTATCGCTGGGCCATGCAACTACGTCCGATGCTGCCTGGTCCCCCCAACGCGCTGGGATTGCTCTACATGCGTTTGGGGCGTGAGAAAGAGGCACAGGCCATCCTTCAGAAAGCATTTGAAGCCGATCGGTTTCACGTTCGTGTCGCCAACACGCTGAAAGTGCTGCGGCATTTGGAAACCTATCAGACCCTATCGACTCCCCATTTCGACATTCGATTCGATCCGAAGACCGATCGCCTTCTGGCCCAAGTCATGGCCGACGAGTTGGAACAAATGCATGCGCGGATGTCGCTGCAATTTGGTTTTGTCCCCCCCGATCGAATCCTGGTCGAAGTGTTTAACTCGCACGAAATGTTCAGTGGCCGCACGATCGCCTTGCCGGACTTACACACGGTGGGAGCCTGTACCGGCAAGATGATCGCTTTGGCTTCGCCGAAAGCCCAGGGGATATCCCGCCCGTTCGATTGGGGCCGCGTCTTGCGGCATGAATTAACGCACATCTTCAACTTGGCCCAAAGCGATTTTTTGGTGCCTCACTGGTTGACGGAAGGTCTGGCAGTACGCAACGAAACCGTGGCACGCCCTGCGTGGTGGGATCGGCTCTTACGAGATCGCGTGGAACGCAACGAATTATGGGACTTGAACACCATTGCTCTGGGATTCATTCGGCCACGCGATCCGTTGGAATGGAACCTAGCTTACTGTCAAAGTCTGTTGTACGTCGAATATTTCATTCAAACTTACGGCGAAGCGAAGATTGGCCCATTGCTGGAAGCCTTTCGGCAAGGCGATGACACGGCTATGGCACTACGACGCACCTGCAATGTTGAGCAAAGCGAATTCGAGAAAGGGTATCTCGCCTATCTGAAGCAACTCGTGCAAACACTTCCGCAAGGATCGCTCATCGACCCTGAGCCGATCCCCTTAGCCGACCTGGAAAAGCAAGCGGAGAAAAACCCGCAAGACGCCGATTGGGCCGCTCGATTAGCGGAACAATACCTCCGCCGCAAACGTACCAACGAAGCCAAGAAATGGGCAGAGTCGGCCACGAAACTTCGCCCCGATCATCCCCGTGCCGCTTGGGTGCTGGCACGATTGCAGCTCCAATCGAAAGAAGTCGAAGCCGCACGAACGACGCTCGAATCGGCACTCCGCGCCCATCCGAAGGATCTGCGTTTATTGCGGGAACGAGTTCGCTTGGCTTTGACCTCGAAAGAAGTCCTCCGTGCCACGGAACTACTGGAACGTGGTCGGCAGCTTACCGGCCGCGATCCCGATTGGCTCGACCCGTTGATCGAAATTTATCTGCAACTAGGCGAAGAGGCCAAAGCCATCGAAGCCTTGCGGGATCGCTTGAGTGGAGATCCCGATGAATTCGCCCTACGGGTACGTTTCTTCGAGTTGTTAGCAAAGGCCCAAAAATGGGAAGAGGCCGAACAGGTCGCCCGGCAACTCATTCAGATCGATGTCACCTCGCCGCAAGCGCAGTCCGCGTTACTGAAAGCGTTGGAAGCCAATCAAAAAACCGAGGACGTGACGAAATATTGCACTTGGTTCCGCGACTTGGCCCCGTCGCCGAATTCCCCATGAACACTCCGAAAGATGGCTTCTGGGGGGAATCTGTTGCGGCACTCTCGCCTTCATTGGCGATCCGTCGTAAGAAAGAAAGCGAGGTGTTCGTACACAGTCACCCAGAGAGAAGCAATCATGGTCAAAATCGGTATCAACGGATTCGGTCGGATCGGTCGGCTGGTATTCCGTGCCCTGGTCGAGCAAAATCTCCTTGGCAAGGAATTGGATGTGGTCGCCGTCAACGATTTGGTTCCTGCGGACAACTTGGCCTACTTGTTGAAATATGACTCGACCCAAGGACGTTTCCAAGGCACGATCGCGAGCGAAAAATCCACTCCGACCGTAGCAGAAGATGACACCTTGGTGGTCAACGGTCACAAGATCAAATGCTTGGCCATCAAAGAAGGCCCCGCAGCCATGCCTTGGGGAGCCTTGGGAGTGAATTATGTGATCGAATCCACGGGGTTGTTCACCGAAGCCGAAAAGGCCAAGGGCCACCTGACTGCAGGTGCCAAGAAAGTCATCATCTCTGCCCCGGCCAAGAACGAAGACATCACCATCGTCATGGGGGTCAACCACACGAATTACGATCCTGCCAAACATCACATCATCTCGAATGCCAGTTGCACGACGAACTGCTTAGCTCCCCTAGTGCATGTGTTGTTGAAAGAAGGATTCGGTATTGCCGAGGGTTTGATGACGACGGTCCACAGCTACACCGCCACGCAAAAAACCGTGGATGGTCCGTCGAAGAAAGACTGGAAGGGCGGTCGCGCCGCGGCGGTGAACATCATCCCCAGCACCACCGGAGCAGCCAAGGCCGTCGGTTTAGTTTGCCCCGAAGTCAAAGGCAAGCTCACCGGCATGGCTTTCCGTGTCCCGACGCCCACGGTATCGGTAGTCGATCTTACCGTGAAGACCGAGAAGGCGACGAGCTACAAGGAAATCTGCGCCGCGATGAAAAAGGCAAGCGAAACCTACCTCAAAGGCATATTGGCCTACACCGAAGATGAAGTCGTCTCGACCGATTTCATGCACGATCCGCATTCGAGCATTTTCGACGCCGGCTCGGGGATCGAATTGAATAGCAACTTCTTCAAGTTGATCAGTTGGTACGACAACGAATGGGGCTATTCGCATCGTTGCGTGGACCTGTTGAAATACATGATCTCGAAGCAGGGCTAATTCGGCTGACAGGTATGCATCGTTGGAAGGATACCGCGATGAATGAGATGATTCCACGTCGTCTATCTCCCGCGTGATCCTTCCTTCCCCAGGCATCTTCGCATCGGGAGTACCTTGTGAAAAAGACCCTTCACGACTTGACCGACTTGGCCGGCAAACGGGTATTGATCCGCGTCGATTTTAATGTGCCCTTGGAAGCCGACGGCGCAATCGTCAACGATCGACGGATCAAAGCCGCCTTGCCGACCATTGAACATGTGTTGAATTCGGGGGCATCGGCAATTGTCATGAGTCACCTGGGCCGACCCAAGGGCGACCCGATCAAGGATGCTCCTTTTACGATGGACCGCGTCGCAGCACGGTTGCGTGAATTGTTGCCCAACCGCATCGTCATCAAAGTGAACGAGGTAGTCGGTCCTGCTGTCTCCGAGACGGCCGAACGGCTCAAACCGGGCGAAATTTTGTTGCTGGAGAACCTGCGTTTTCATCCAGGCGAACAAGCGGGAGACGCCGAATTCGCCGCCCAAATTGCTGCGTTGGGAGATGTTTACGTCAACGACGCCTTCGGCACCTGTCACCGCAAAGACGCATCGATGCTTGCTGTACCTGCCGCAATGACGGGCAAGCCGCGCGTGGTCGGTTTCCTTGTCGGCAAGGAATTACAAATCCTCGATCAATTGTTGGCCCACCCTCCCCGTCCCTTGGTAAGCATCTTAGGGGGGGGCAAAGTTTCGGATAAGATCGGCTTCATCAAAGCGCTGTTGACACGTGCGGACAAAGTGCTGATCGGCGGCGCGATGACCTACACGTTCCTCAAAGCCCAGGGGCTAGCCATCGGCAATTCGCGAGTCGAAGCTGACAAACTCGACCTAGCCAAGGAATTACTTGCTCTGGGAGCAGGGAAGATCGAGTTACCCATCGATCACCTCATCGCCGACAAACCGGAAGCCAGCGCTACGACCAAAGTCGTCGAAGGCGAGATTCCCGAAGGTTGGTTCGGCATGGACATCGGCCCCAAGACCATCGCGAAGTACGCCGAAGTCATCAAGACCGGCGGCACCGTCGTTTGGAACGGTCCTTTGGGCAAATACGAAGACGAACCGTTCAGCGTGGGCACGAAGCAAATCGCTGAAGCAATGGCCGCCTCGAATGGCATCACGATTGTCGGTGGTGGAGAAACGGCTGACGCGGTAGAAGGCTTCGGCCTCGATGGGAAGATGAAGCACGTTTCCACCGGGGGAGGAGCCTTTCTGGAATATGTCGAAGGCACCCCTTTCGCCGCTCTGAGCGTTATCGACGAGAAGTGACCTCTAAGCCTCAACAAAACCGCATTTCATTAACGGCGGGCGTCAACCCGCCGTGCCGTAACTCTTCTCGATCGATCCCGTTCTGTCATCCATCCCCTGTAGAAGCATCACTTCTGCGTCAGATAGTAAATCAAGCCACCTACCGCGATGAATGTGACGAAGCTCGCTAGAAGAGCCATCGTTCGCAGGGATCGATAGCGTTTATCTTCAACGAAGGCTTCTGTGGTCCAGAACAAGCGCGATTGTTCATCACGGAACCGGCCGAACAGCCCACGCACAAAGGCCTGCTCATGAGGAGCAACCCCAGTCGCAGCGATGTAGCAACCGCCAAACAACGGCGGTTCGCTGGATTTGCTACGATTGAAAAAGCCGCTTCGGAGAATCCCAGAGATTCGCTCGTGGCGCAGGTGGGCTTCACGCATCAGCGAGTACAAGTTGGAGTTTTCTTTGATCGATGCATGAGTTGCCTTGGGATCCGCCGCTTCCGCCTGAGGATTGATCGACAGTATGCGATAAATCCAGCTAGGAAACAGGGTTTGACCAATCCATTGTCCGAGTTCTTTTCCAAGTAGAGGAATGTCTTCCGGCAGCAGAGCCGGAGAAAGCGGGAGGCGTTGCCCCAACCGTTGATGCCGTTCGTTTTCCGAAAGCCCAGCGATGTACTCCTTCGCACCGCGAACCTTCTCAAAATCGCAAAAGACCGCAAACACGGGGCACATCAGAGCCAACGAATCGCGGATGGTTTGCAAATCGCGTTGGGTGTTAAGGCTGGTTTCATTGGTATTCTCTTGACTGTCTGTACAAGCCCAAGGCAAGAGAACGATGATCCCATTCGCGGGACACAAGGGTGCCCGATCGCGTTTCAAGAGTCGGCAGAAAAATTGCAGGCGTCTGGTGTAGATTTTGACGGCTTCGGGGGATAATTGGAGCCGTTTTTTCGGCTGATTGGCGGGTTGTTGTTGGGTGAGGAACTTCAGTCGCTCTTGTTCTTCGGGAGTCAGATCGCGTTTTTCGGCAGCGCGTAAGGCCAGGATTCGTTTGATTTCCGCATGCACCTGATCGTTTTCGTCGAAGGTAATGGTTTTATCCAATTGATCTCCTGCAGCTGCTCCACCATCGGCGGCATCTGCACTGGCATCGATCATTCCCGAGAGCATTCGTGCATAACGATCGCTCTGCGAGATATCATTGCAACTGACGAAGATCGCTTCTCGATTGCGATCACTACAGAACCAAACCCGCACGGGAGCATCCGCACGAGCCGGGATGGGGCCTACCATTTGCGCTTGAGAAGCACTGAAAAAGGCATCACAGCCGTTACTCGGCTGGCCTAACACAAGGTATAGGGGAAAATCACTGATATTAATGCCTCTTGCACTCAACCCACGAAGAGCTTCTTCCCATGCCTCATCAATGTCAGGGAAATCCGCTACATCATCTGGAGTCAATAATAGAACGTATACCCACCACCCCAACCAACACATCACATAGGTCAGGAAAAACAACAGCGGAAGATACAAATACTTCTTAAAAATCGTGGTAGCCGATCCGAGATTGACTCCAGACAACCCCTGATCTACCTTCAGATAGTAGTTGAGCCAGCCCAAGAATATCAGAATGGCAATCAGAAAAACGATGTGGAGCAGCCGACGAACCCATCGAGCCTGGGAGCGGAGGTCTTGGGCTTCGGAAAAGATCGGCACGACCATGCCGATCATCATCCGCAAACCACCACCTAGGAAGTACAAGACTTGATAGATCCAATACATCATCGGCATGTTCCCGGAGAGAGCCCAACGAATTAAGCTACCATGACTATCGGACTTTTCCCACAGTCAGTATAAACAGCAGTACTGGAAATGCGACCAGCAGGAGGCCGATCCACAAACGCATGGCGTTGTGAAACGATTTTCTGCCCGTCAACGGCGGAACATTGGTCTCCACTTGATTTTCGGGCGGTAATTGCATCTTATTCGACTGTTGCGATTGCACGATCACACGTTGGGTAGCTTCGACCCAGTTTTTCAGAGCATCCGGTGATTCCCGCATATCGCCGCGAAAACCGAGCATTACCGCCCAGAAGAAGACTTCCAGTACGTCACCACTTCCCGGACGATTGGCTGCTAGTTGAGCTTGTTCCCAAAACCGCCAAGCTCGCTCTTTGTTGCCGTACAGAGCGGCTTCGAGACTATTTTCGTTCCATTTCACTGTCCAAAGGCGTGGTTGATGATCGTATTCGTCTGGCGGCACTGTGGGCCAAGACGAACGGGGATACATAATCATCAACTCATCCAACCAGCATACCAAAGGATAGCGAACTCCAAGAAAAAGGGGTTGTTGGCCTCCGGCATAATGATTGGTGGCATCATCACCCGCCCAATCCGGCTCACTGTTGAGTTCGCCAACGTTCAAGATCAAGGCCTGCAAATCATTCAGAACTTTGGCACGATCGACTCTTTGCCCCGCATCGAGTTTCTCTTTCAACTCCAAGCCATAGCCAAAAAATCGGTGGACTTGCCGCGCAACCAACTCTCTCATGGCATTTCACTCCCCAAGGACCACATCGCTGCTTTGATTCCTTGTGGTTATCCGCCGGCCAATGGAGGTTTTCCTGTCGAAGTTCGGTGGGTAGGATGCCCTCCTCCACCCGGAGCCAACGGCGCGCGACCAGGAGCAGGAGTGGGAGGCATCGGTGTACCTGCCAGAGGAGGGCGAGTACCAAAAGTCGATTGTGGGGGCGGTGCCGCAGGGTAACTCGACGATTCTGCATCACTGCCTTGCCCTGCGAAGGGCACTAGGAACAGGGTGAATTCCATCGGCGTGGTGCGACCATCCGCGGTGCGTATGGACAGGCGTTGCTTTCCTTGAATATCCCCGACGATGAGGTTTTCGTTGAGTCGAATGCCAATCGAGAGCGTCCGTTCCACGTTCGCCCACTCATGAACGGAACGAGCTGAGTCGATCTGGAGATATACCAACTTGGAAATCTTGGGGAGTGCAGTAGGCGGATTCGTTGCATGCGTAAAGCGTAAGCCTGCGGCCCCCTCGAGGAAAATTTGATCGACGCGATCCACCGAACCAATCTTCATTTGCAGGCCATTCTTGCCTTCCCGAGTCAGCAGGTTGACGCACTCATAGTCTGTCAGATCGCTCTTAACTCCCACAAACATCATCCAAGCGGAAGTCTGCAACCATTGGGGCATGAGATTGTCCACTTGCATGCGCAATTGCCGACCAATGAAAGGAACTTCCTTGTAGATGGGAGCTACGTCTACCGCGTAGGCTTCCTCGATATACTGTTTCACCTTATAGAAGATGGTTCCCAAATCATCATGATCATATAATGGAAGGTCTGGCATCTCATTATTAGGTCGGAAAATAGCCAGTTGCCCGCAGATACGAGCCAGTTCCATGTAAGCGGTCAAAGGATGGATTCCTTTTGCCCGACTCATGATCTGTAAGATACCGTAAGCCTCATTCATGACCCGCAGATATTCGAGCATGCGGACATCACCTTGACCTCGGCTATCGAAGGTGATCCCACGCGAACGCATGCGAGGGGCCAAGGTTTTGATGTTACGACCTATCCGGTCCGAGATTTCGCGGAGAATGTTGTCGCTCAGAGACTTCCAGGCATCACAACACAGCACGGGCGGAATGTACTCTTGGCGTAACTCGGGCTTCCCTTCTTCGAGTGCGGCTCGCTGAACGCAAGCGATACGCAGTAATTCGTAGCCTTCTTGCTCGTCACGCATCACAAAACGAAAGATTGGCTTACGCACTTCAATCGTGCGTTTGTTATCTCCCGTGTTTTCGTCGGCCACATCGATTTTATCGACGTAATAACGGACCAAATGTTCTTCGGGATTCGGCCGTTCCCGTGTCAGGTTCGCCTGGCCGATTAACACCTTGGGAACAGCCAGAGAGATGAAAACCTGTGCTTGCTCCAGCAACCGATCGCGGAGATCAATTTCCGCAATCATTCCATCTTCGGGAATGCGGATGAGGGTGCCATCCCGCAGACGCGCACACAGTTCCGTCACCGAAAATTTGTAATTCCCTAACGCTTCCGTATCAATCTTGATATGCTGAATGCCCCAGTTATAGTGGTTGTCCCACTTAGAATTGAGTTGCACCAGTAATTCAGTGTGTCGCTGAGCCGCCTGGAAATGGTGCGGACGCAGAAACATGCCTTCGTGCCAATTCACAGGATGGACACTCATGGGGCTACTCCTGGCAGACCATCGCGAAACGACGGCTAACACTCTAGATCATCTTAGCCGAATGGATGCAATAAACCTAGGAGATAGTGCTGTAAAATCGTAATTCGGCTGCCTCAACGGACACTTTTTCAATCAATTTTCATCTTTCCGGCTTGGTGGTAACCTGGGCTTAAGGAGCCAGGGGGACTCGGCTGGCTCCCTTTCTCAGCACCGTGGCCCGATGCTTAGGGCAACAGTTGACAATCGAATCCGCCGTCTTCTTTCATGCCAATTTTCACATGCTCCACGGGACGCTGTTCCGACATTCGGGCCAGGAACAACGACGACATTTCCGGCAGCAGGCTATTGTTAATCAGTTGATCGATCACCCGCGCACCAATGTCAACTTCCTTACACCGGCTCAGTAAGGTTTCGATCACCGAATCATCGACTTCCAAGGTGGCCTTGTAGTTGTCCTTAATGCGTGCCCCCACCTTGTTGAGTTTCAGTTTCACAATCTTGCGTAGGATTTCATCGGGCAACGGATAATAGGGGACCACTTCCACACGTCCGACGAATGCTGGCGGGAAGACCTTGAATAAGTCGGGTTTCAGTGCTTCTTGCAGTTGGGGTATCTCCACTTTGCGGGTGGCCTTACCGGTCACCCGCATGATGGTATCGGTACCGACGTTGCTGGTCAGCAAAATGATGGTGTTCTTAAAGTTGATCGCTTGTCCTTTATCATCCGTGATAACACCTTTGTCAAAGACCTGCATGAAGACTTCATAGAAGGAAGGGTGGGCCTTTTCAATCTCATCTAACAAAAGCACACAATTCGGCTTACGTCGAATGGCTTCGGTAAGTACCCCCCCTTGCCCGAATCCAACATAACCTGCGGCCGAGCCGGTGAGTCGAGAGATTTTATGCTCTTCCTTGTACTCCGACATGTTGATCACTACCAACCCACGATCCCCACCAAACATCAGGTCGGCCAACGACACTGCCGTTTCCGTCTTACCAACGCCTGAAGTGCCGGCCAACAGGAAGACGCCCACCGGTTTGGTCGGATCAGTGAGTCCCGCTCGGGCGGTCTGAATCCGTTTCGCAATGATTTCCAAAGCATGATCTTGGCCGACGACACGCTCTTTCAAGCGATCTGCCAAGGACATGACCATTTCAATCTCGTTGCGGACCATCTTGCCCATAGGTACGCCGGTCCAGCGGGCCACCACTTCCGCGACGGCCTGAGCGTTGACCACCGGCAACACCAACGGGCTTTCCCCTTGCACTTCCCGCAGTTTGGCGAACAGGCCGTCGATTTCTTCACGGAGACTTCGGACATCCGCATCGGTCAACGGCGTCGTGGCAGGAGCTTTGGCATCTTTCTTGGTGGTGTTGTTGGAATGGAGATGGGCTTCGAGCTTTTCGACTCGTGCCCGTACCTCGTCTACCAACTTCTTTTCCTCTTCCCAGCGTTTCTCCAACTGGGCCAATTTTTCGGTCAACGCTTTCTTTTTGGCCGACAAATCGATCAGCATCTGCCGATGATCCAATCCTAGGGCGGCAGCTTCACGTTCACGAATCGCCATTTCCAAATCGATGCGTTCGATCTCACGTCGGCAGTCTTCCAACGCGGGAGGAGTCGAGCTTTGGCTTAAGCCAACGCGAGAACAGGCAGTATCCAACACACTGATTGCCTTGTCCGGCAACTGACGATCGGTGATGTACCGCGACGACAACCGCACCGCTTCTTCCATCGCCTCTTCCAAGATGCGCACACGGTGATGCTCTTCCAACTGTTTGGACAAACCGCGTAGCATGGCCACGCATTTTTCGACCGAAGGTTCGTCCACGGTCACCGGTTGGAAGCGCCGCTTCATCGCGGGATCGTCTTCAAACGACTTTTTGTACTCGGCGAAGGTGGTCGCCGCGATGGTACGCAATTCCCCACGAGCGAGAGCGGGCTTGAGCAAATTGGCCGCTTCCGATTGACCACTTGAACCGCCCATCAACGTATGGGCTTCGTCGATAAATAAAATCACTGGCGTCGGCGATGACTGCACCTCCGCGATCACGCTTTTGAGGCGATTTTCAAATTCGCCTCGCACCCCGGCCCCGGCTTGCAGCAATCCGATGTCCAACGTCCGCACCGCGACCTTACGCAGTGGTTCGGGCACATCTCCCGACACCACCCGCAAGGCAAAACCTTCGACCACGGCAGTTTTACCGACACCTGCTTCTCCCACGATCAAGGGATTATTCTGACGACGCCGGGATAGAATGTCGATCACTTGCTGGACTTCGGACTCTCGACCGATCACTGGATCAATCTTGCCGGCACGGGCACGAGCGGTCAGATCGACGGTAAATTGATCTAAAGCCGGGGTTTTCGATCCGTGAGCTACCATTCCCGGTTGTCCCGATGCGGCAGCAGTCGCACCGATCGCCTCATTATCTCCGGGCAGCGGTTCTGCTTCGACGCTATCTCCCGCTAAGCGATCCAGGTCGGCTAAGATCCGCGTCGCGGGGATCTTGTCAAATTCACTCGACGCGCTTTTGGCTCGGCTGGACAAATTTTGATCCAACAACAAAGCTGCCAGCATGTGTCCCGAGCGAACGCGGGGTTGTGCCTTTTCCACCGATCCCAGCAAGAACGCCTCGCGGACCCAGACGTTCAAATCCTCGGACAAAGCCGGTGGCCTAGCGTTGCCCGTCTTCAGACGGTCCAGCGCACGAGTCAGATCGCGCGTCAGGTGAGAGAGATCGACTCCGTATTCCCGAAACAATTTGGCCATGTCGCTATCGGAGACTTCGCTCAATTTCAGCAACCAGTGTTCGATCTCGACGTTATAATTCGTCCGTGACATGCACAGCCCTAAAGCCGCCTCGAGGGCTTTCTTAGGCACAGGATGCAACTTGGCAAAAAGTTGCTTAACGGTTAGCGATACCACGGCGATATCTCCTTAAGTAGCTGATCGATTGCCCCATCAGGCGAGGACATGCACCCCCATCTGGGCACATCCCATGGAAGTTGGCCATTTAGCCCCGCGCTTGAGCCGTTCACCAAGCGACGAGTAGAGAATCCACCTTGGGCATGGAACACGGACGGAAACTTTCCGCACTTTATTCCCTCGCCCCTGCTCGCATCAACCGCTGGGTTGTTCTTCTTCGTCGATCCGCATAGCGGCTAGTAATTTTTCGATGGCTTCAAAGTGAACGTACAAGCGACGGAAACTCATATGGTGCATACGACCGATCATCTGTAGCAGATATGGCACCGGGCTATGAGGTTCGAGTTTGATTAACTCATCGGCAATTTTCGACAAGTGAGAATAAAGCGCGTCCCGCGTCGCTCCCGAGGCAACTAACATTGGCATTCCCATGCCGGCACCGGCCACGACGTTCGTTACCGAACCATCATCAGCCACCGTGGCTGCCTCGGTCGTGGCAGTCGTCAGGTCCGCAGGGGGAGCATCGGTACCGACTTCTTCTTGCACTTTCTCGATCAGCGACTTGCACGCTTCGATGGCCTCTTTGAGATCTTTCAGTACCGGACCTGTCGATTCGCCGACAATGTTACGGTAGTGGACTTTAAAAGCCTCTTCGACGCCGACAGCCTCTTCCAAAGCCTCGGTCAAATCCTCGTGAACCGTCTGGAGTTGCGCCGGCCGACACGCGGCTCGGATCTTGGCCGCTTTGTCTTTCACTTCCGCATCGGACGATTTCTCGGCCTCGGCTTGATGCAGTTGTACCAGATCACCGAAAGAGGTGCTTACCAAAGGCATCCCGAGCACGGTATTGATAAAGTACGGTCGGCTATCCTTGGTATTCAGCCAGGCAAACCACTTCGACCGTTTGGCACGCAGATCATCGCCGTTGATCTCCGCCAGTTGAGACTCATCGCCTCCGACATCGTCCAACGTGACTAATTCCAATTTGGGGACGAGTTCTTCCCAATGGTCCGACACGATCTTACGCAGTAAACGCAAGCCATCGCGTAGTCCCCCAGGGCCATGCTCGCGGGTCAGCGCGTCGATCAGTCGTGCCACCGCTTCGAGGTCTTTCCCTTTGGAGCTGAGGTAGTCTTCGGCGACGGGAATGACATTCCGCCAACTCAATTCCTGCAGTGCGGCTGCCTGAGCCTCGGGGTCGTCCTGGGTGCTGTTGAGGATTTCTTGTTGTTTGGTGTAAGGTGCCGTCAGTTCTTCTTGAACATCCGAGAGCTTGCTAACAGGAATAGGATTTTCGACGGGTTGCAGCAAATAGTCGAAATTCAACTGTTCGGGCGAGGGCATAGCAAGCGTCTCCGCGAAGTTGAACAGCCTTGGCAGCCTGGGTCAGTAGGCGACGTAAGACTTTCTAATCGACAGCGAAGACGCTTCCAAGTGGTCGCAATAGAAAATTCACACAATCCCAAGGAAAGCGATCCACAATTCGGTCTAAAATCCCTCCGCTTTGCCATCGATGCGTTGGTCCGCCACTCCGTGATAGTTTCCGGTCTTGGGATCGACCCAGATGGAATGCGCGTCGCCTTGACGTGCAGCAAAGACCTTGTGGCCCAACGCTCGCAGATGTTGCGTGGTCTGTTTTTCCAGGCTCGCTGCCTCGAAACGAAGTTCGTCCGGGAACCATTGGTGATGGATACGGGGAGCATCGACCGCCGATTGAATGTCCATGCCATGATCAATGACGTTCGTCACCACCCGCAGTACGGTATTGGTAATCGTGCGTCCCCCGGGACTGCCAGTGACCAGCACCAACTTTCCATCTTTGGTCACGATGGTTGGCGTTTGCGAACTGAGCATCCGCTTGCCCGGCGCTATGGTGTTAGCTTCCGTGCCGATGTTGCCTTTGCGATCGGTGACGCCGGGCTTCCGATTGAAATCGAGCATCTCGTTATTCAGCAAAAATCCTGCTCCACGAACCACAACGCGAGAACCGTAGCTGTGTTCCAAAGTATAGGTGTTCGCCACGGCCATTCCGTTACCATCGACGACGGAAAAATGGGTCGTACTCTCTCCTTCGGAAGCAATCTTCAACTCGGGAGCTAGTTTCTCGGAGGGGGTCGCTTGAGTTCGCGAGATCGTGGCGGCCTGCTTTTTCGCGTATTCCTTCGAGGTGAGAAATGCAGGGATCTCGACAAAATCCGCGTCGCCGAGGTATCTTGCTCGATCACAATACGCACGCTTCATGGTCTCGGCAAACAGATGAATCGTCTCGGCAGAGTTGGGACCATATTGTTTCAGGTCGAAATTTTCGAGGATGTTGAGCATTTCCACGAGGCAGATTCCCCCCGCACTGGGAGGCGGAGGGGCATAGATCGTGTACCCGCGATAGGTGCCGACGATGGGTTTACGTTCCTTAGCTTGATAGGCCGCGAGATCATTTTTGCGGATCAGTCCGCCTCCGCGTTTCATCTCCGCTTCGAGCAAATCGGCAATCGGCCCATTGTAGAAAGCCTCAGCTCCGTTTTCCGCGATCGACCGCAACGATTTGCCGAGGTCTTTCTGCACCCAGCGATCGCCGGCCTGCCAAGGCTCAATGCCGTGGTTTTTGCCGAAGTAGCGTTTGAACTCGGCGTTCCCCTCCGCGACGACGGCATTGAGAGATTTAGCCAATGCTTCATTCAAGGTGAATCCCTCTTCCGCCAGACGCACCGCGGGCATCACCAGTTCTTTCCAAGGCAGTTTGCCGAACCTTTTATGGGCCAACTCCATCCCGCGCACGGTGCCGGGAGTCCCTGAAACTCGGTGCGAATAGGGGTTGTCGTCTTTCACAAACATTTCCCGAGTAGCCAACTGCGGGGCAGTCTCTCGATAATCGATTACCACCGGGTCGCGTCCATTGCCAGGATAAATCAGCATGAAGCCCCCGCCTCCGATGTTCCCCGCCGCGGGATAGGTTACTGCCATGGCAAAGGCCATCGCGATCGCTGCATCGACAGCGTTGCCACCTTTTCGCAGAATCTCGACTCCCACTTGGGTTCCCGTTGGTGACACCGAAACGGCCATCCCCTTCGCAGCCACCACGGTA
This sequence comes from uncultured Gemmataceae bacterium, assembly GCA_937949245.1. Taxonomy (GTDB): domain Bacteria; phylum Planctomycetota; class Planctomycetia; order Gemmatales; family Gemmataceae; genus CALEEC01. The sequence continues at coordinate 14,742 of CALEEC010000496.1, forward strand.
CGCGATTCGGCAGGTGCCGCCGATTTCGCCGGCAGACGCACCCACGGGAGCATCATCAGGAGGATGAAACCCAGCAAAACTCCCAAACGCCATGACGATGGTCGATCGATCAGACATACCATGGAGATAGATCTCCGCTTAAGAGACAACTCGATTGGCGAAGCAGGTCGATACCACGACGGGGCGATTGTACCTCATTTTGCCCCAGATCGCATAGATGGAAGTTCTGCCCACTGCTACTGTGACGGAACAGAATCTTCCTGGAGCCAGGAAAACTTCAGCGCACCGCGATTTTTGGTTCTTGCCAACAAAGGATCTGTATGAACGCCGACCAAGGAGAATTCGCCTTCATCGACTGGCTTCGCCATCGCAGCACGACCGATGCCAGCGTAGCGGTAGGCATTGGCGACGACTGTGCTGTGACACTGGTGCCTGCGACAACACGCCAATTGCTGGTGACGACAGACATGCTGCTGGAAGGAAGTTGTTTTCTTCTGGACGAAGCCGGCCCCCGAGCGGTGGGACGCAAAGCGATGGCGGTCAATCTCAGTGACATTGCTGCGATGGCCGGCGTGCCGCGTTGGGCCGTCGTCAGCGTCGGTCTGCCTCGGCAGCGAGGACGAACGATCGCCGAAGAGATCTACCTGGGGCTGCGCGAGATGGCCGATGCGTTTGGCACGCTCATCGTTGGGGGGGACACCAATAGTTGGGACGGTCCACTGACTTTGTCGGTGACTCTAATCGGAGAATCGCTCCCGCCGGGGCCATGTTTAAGGCGGGGGGCCAAACCCGGAGATTGGCTGTTGGTGACCGGCACGCTAGGTGGTAGCATTCTCGGCAAGCATTTGACCTTCACGCCCCGAGTCCGCGAAGCCCAAATTTTACAACGTCACGGCCCCATTCATGCCATGATCGACATTAGCGATGGGTTATCGAAAGATGTCGGACACATCTGCCAAGCTAGCGGTTGTGGAGTGATACTCGACGCTTGGAGAATCCCCTTATCTGCAGATGCCCACCGATTGGCCGAACAAACTGGCAAATCCCCCGTGGAACATGCCCTGACCGACGGCGAAGATTTCGAGTTGGCTTTCGCCGTGGAGCCAAGCATTGGTCAACGTCTGCTGGAGGAACAACCCCTGGGCGAAGTACGCATCGCTCACATCGGCGAATTTATCCCGGCCGGTTTCTATCTCCGCGACGACACTGGAGTGCATCCGTATGAACCCCGCGGCTACTCTCACCCTTTGGAATGATCGCTCACTGCTGAAGCACGACATCCAACTGTTGGCCGACGTAAAGCGGCACTTTGCCGGGGTCGATCCGATAGATCACTTGCAGCACGCGTACATCGACCCGCTCTGCCGTGCTGCCGCTCAGAGATTTTTTGGGGACCATCATGGGTTCGATGCGAACAAATTCCAGGGGAAATTTCGGCTCGGTTAATCCGCGTAGCATGGCATATCCTTTCATGGTCGGGCGAAACCGCGGAATATCGTTTTCATCGATATCGACGCGTACATGCAATCGATTCACATTGCCAATTACCATCAAGGGGGAGGCCGCGGGAACACTCACGAATTCCCCCGGGTGAATGTTGCACTGCAGAACCACCCCATCAACCGGAGCACGAATGGTTTTGCGTTCGATATCGACTTCCGTCTGTCGGACCGCCGCTTTGGCTTGCTCGACTGCGGTGCGCGCTACTTCTTTATCGAACTCCCAGTGAGCAATCGATTTGCGCAACAGAGCCAGATCAGCCAAAGCGCGATTGTACTGAGCTTGGGCCATCTGGAGAGCTTGTTTGCGACGGATGACTTCCTCGGTAGAAACGGCCGCAGAAGCCAGCAATTTCTCGGCACGCTCGAACTGATGTTGCTGATCCTCGAATTGGGCCTTGGCTTCTTCCACGCGCGCTATCGCCGAGGGTTCTTCATCGGGTTTCGGTTGATGCAGCACCTTGGCTAAATTGGCCTCGGCAGCGGCCAAATTCGCTTTGCGCACCTGCAATTCGGCTTGCAACGCCCGGGTACGCTGGCGAAACAACGGAGTTGCGGGACTGTACCAAGTCGGCCCATACACCTGATCGCCCACTCGCACCAAAACTTCTTGCACCAACCCCGGCAAGGGAGCGCCGATCGAGATGTTTTCCGTTTCCGGTTCGACAACCCCATGACCAGCCACTTGCAGAGCGACCGGATCAATACGATGCGGTTGCGCGGGATATTCCGGTTTAGCGCTCACACTGTGGAAGATGGCAAAACCGAACATACCTACGGCCAACAGCGGCAGAATCCATTGCTTACTCATCGAGAAGTTCTCCAGGGTTCTTTTGCCAAGATTCACTCCTGAGCGACTGCAACTTCATCCACCATTGCAGTTTGGGCATGAACACGGTCAATACGACCGTCATTCATCTCCACGATGCGATCGCCATAACGGAAGACCCGATTGTCATGGGTGACGACAATGACCCCTCGGCCGGGCTTGCAAGCGACATCCCGCAACAGTTGCATCACCACTTGCCCCGACTTGGCATCGAGAGCAGCGGTCGGCTCATCACAAACCAGCAACCGCGGTTCATGGACCAAGGCACGGGCAAAAGCGACTCGCTGCTGTTGACCGCCGGAAAGTTGAGCGGGATAAGTCTGGGCTTTCTCCTTCAAACCGACACGCTCCAGGACTTCTGTCGCTTGACGAATCGCTTGGCGTCGTGGCATCCCTGCAATCAACAGCGGTATCGCCGCGTTCTCGGCCGCCGTCAGCGAGGGGAGCAAATTGTACTGCTGAAAGACGACTCCGACATTCTCGCTGCGGAAACGCGTTTTATCCCGACCGTTCATATGTGTGATGTTTTGGCCGAAGATGGAGACTTCTCCATCGGTGACATCAAGTAGCCCGGCAATGATCGAAATCAACGTCGTCTTTCCGCAGCCGGATGGCCCGACCAACAGCGTCAGTTCGCCGATCGCAATGTCGAGGTCGATTCCGTGGAGTACCCGCACCCGTGTGTCTCCATCGCCAAATTCCTTGACGACCGATCGGCACGACACCGCCAGTGTACCCTGCGTATTCATTGGAAGTTCATCACCGCATTCAGTAGGGCGAGTTTTCATCCTGGGCACCACCTCATGAGCCTTGCCATTGGCTCACTGTCCCAACGCTGCCTTCGGCGGGGCGAATTTCCCCCAAGAAACCATCCATTCAGAGCTTCCTTGCCCAGAGAACACCACTCAAGCTAGGTCAACGGAACACAATTGCCGGTTCCAGCACCAGCACGCGTCGAATGCTCAGCAGGCTTGCCAAGGTGACGATGACCAAAACAGCGGCACCGGCAAGAAGCATCACTTGCCATCGCATGTAAAATCCTTGAAGGTGGATCTGGGATTTGGTACTCTCAAAAAACGTCGCCGCCAACCCCATTCCAATGCAGTAGCCAATCACTCCGACCACGAAAGCCTGAGTGAGGATCATTCCGACGATACGCCAGTTGCTGACTCCCATGGCTTTCAGGGCACCAAACTGTTTGAGGTTCTCGATGGTGAACAGATAAAAGGTCTGCCCAGCAATCGCGACTCCCACGATAAAGCCGAGCGTAACGGTAATGCCAAAGTTGACAGGAATGCCCGTGTTCTTGAGGTAGAAACGGATGGTGTCCCAACTGAAATCATGCCCGGTGCGAGCGCGGAGTCCGGTCTGCTGTTGAATCCGTTGGCAAACCTCGTCGAGGCGATGCCCCGGTGCCGGTCCTGCCAGTACGAATGACATGACTCGTCGTTCCGGTGGAGCGAAACGAATCGCTTGGGAGTAACGGGTATACATCACCGGCACGGATTGAAACGGTGGTGAAGCCTTGCAGATTCCCACCAACACCGCCCGCCGATCGTTCATCTCCAAGATGTGCCCCAAACTCCAAGGCCGACCCGGAAACAGATAATTCCAACCGGCTTCGTCTACAATAACCGCGTCCGGCTTCTTGAGATCTTCGAGATTGCCTAGTAACATTCTCCGCGGAGCGCCCGTGAAGGTGGCATCATCTAATCCCAGGAGCATCACATTCCGAAAATCGCTGTCGGCTCCCGGATCATTGCCGCCGGCCAAACGCGTGCGTAGTTGTCCCTTGTAAAAGCGCACCGCCCAACCAACTCCCTCGACACCGCGTACTCGCTCTAAGTCCATGTCGGACATGCCAAAAGGTTCATCCAGATAGCGGACGTTCGGATTCATCACCCAAATGCCATGAGGGTTGACATCATCTATGACACTCGTGGTCCGTGCCATAATGCCCAAAAAGATCGACACTTGGTGGGCCATCAACAAGGCGGCAAAGGCAATGCCGAAGAGAATGCCGAGGTACTTACTGCGATCTCCCGTCAGCATTTTCAACGCGACCCAGGTCATGATGCTGCTCCTCGGTGAGGCCCGTTGGAAGAAGCGGCCTATCGTTGTCCTCCGCCGTTTGCGGCACCAGCGGCGGAGCATACCCCAGCGCTGCTAAAGTAAATGCCGTCACATGCTCTGCCAACACATCCGCTGTGAATGATTGATAGGCATCGGTCCCCACCAAAATCGCTGCCGTCGACCGATTTTGTCGATAGAACAGACATTGAGCCACGATACTAAAACCGATCATGTAACGTCGTTGATGCGAAAAATCGGGCGGGACCAACTCGGCGATAATGCCGTGCAAAATATCTGCCATCGGTCGGATGTATTCTCGCACCGCTTGCATCCCGGCCGGTGAGGGATGAAGCATTTCACGCATCATCAATTGCATGGCACTGAGACGCGGCACTTCGAGCATCCGCGCCATCATGACTCGAATGTAATCCTTCAACTTCTGCACCGGATGCACTTCGGGAGGCCATTCGGGGAAAGGAATACCACAGGTGCATGTGGCGTGCGCCCGTTGGATCGTTTCTGCGTAAAGCCCTTCCTTGTCTCCGAAGTGATAATTCACCGCGGCAATATTGGCACCAGCCAATTGACAAATCGCTCGAATCGATGCTCCGGCAAACCCCTTTTCCGCGAAAACGGTTTCCGCCGCTTCCAAAAGCCGTTGGCGCGTCGCATCAGCAGCCGTCAGAGCATCCGCAGACTTTGACATCGAGATTCGATCTCGGGAGCCTTTCAAACGTCCGTTTCAAACATTCTTTGCAAACATTTGTAGCAAACGACTGTTTGAAAAGCAAGTTCCCCTTCCCTTTTTGGCAGATTCTGCCTTACTTAGTTGCTCGTTGGCTCTGCGTTTTTCGGCAAGAGGGGTTACAATAAGGCAATTGCCGCTTGATCTCGGATTTGGAAGGGAGAACGCTTCCGATGACCCAGCCGACCTCTCCGGTGTCCAGTTCCGACCCAACGTCGAGCAGTGAAACTTGGCCCGCTTTGACCTTGATCCAGAGGCGGATTCTGGGCGTTCTGATCGAGAAAGCCAAGACGACTCCCGATGCCTACCCCTTGAGTCTGAATGCACTAGTCACGGGGTGCAATCAAAAGTCGAATCGAGATCCAGTTATGGATCTGGACGAAGAGGAAGTAGAGCAAGCGGGCAATTCGCTCAAAGCCATGGGGTTGGTCACAAAAGTGCTGCCGGGTGCATCGAGTTCCAGCCGCGTAGAACGCTGGCGGCACAATGTGTACGACGCGTGGCGGGTCAATAAACAGGAAGCCGCCGTGCTGGCCGAACTGCTCTTGCGAGGTCCGCAGACGGAAGGCGAACTCCGCGGCCGAGCCGCTCGCATGGAACCCATCGAAGATTTAGAGCAACTTCGCTTGATTCTGAAACCGTTAGCCGAACGCAAACTGGTGATCTGGCTCACCCCGGAATCGCGTCGCGGAGCCATCCTGACGCATGGATTTCATTCTCCCGAAGAGTTAGCCCGCCTGAGGGAGACGATGAAGCATTCTTCCGGCGGTGCCGAGGAATTTTCGCGTCCCCCGGCCAGCACTTCCCCACTCCAACCGAGTATTCCGCCCACGGCAGCACTGGAGAAGATGCTATCCGATGCCCTCGCTCCGCTGACTGCCAAACTCACCGCTTTGGAAGCCGAACAGCAGAAAGTCCAGGCAGTCATCGCCGAACTCCAAACGACCTTAGCCGATCAGAAAGCCGCGACAGAACGTTTGAACCGAGAACTACGTGACCTCCAGCAACAATTAGGCATCACTCCCCCGAAATAATGATGCAGGTTGCCTCATTCCATCCGCCCGAACAAGTAATGGGCGGACCGGAAACGATGGAAGAGAAGAACCATCTGTCGTAGGTGCTGCTGGACAGATTCGCGAGCATTCGGGAGTCATGAGAGGTATTGACAAAAGATCATGAAATTATGTGCATTCGTAAGCACGGCGGGCTGACGCCCGCCGCTCAGCAGGAGAAAACACGGCCTCACCGAATAGTAACGTCAGCCCGCATGCAATGTCTCTTAGAGATGCCGGTGCAATTTCGCTTGCCTTGCCGAGCCTCTACAGCCTTACACGGTTCGCCAAGCTACGCAACAACATCAATAGCCGCCTAGATCTTGCTAAAATTGATTGGACCTGTCTACAAATCCGTCTAAAATCTCCTCTCCTGTCACTTCAATGCCTTGGCTTTTTGCCCGCTTGATGAACTCACGGATGGCTTTCTGTTGCAGGTATCCTAGCACCATCGATTCCACTCGGGCATCAGTATACAACACGACCAACCGCAAACGATCTAGAATCTTGTCTTTCTTTTTGCGTTGATCGACCTGGATTTCGATGCGATGGATCATCGCAAAATCGATCTCCCGTCGTGCCGGAGTGAGCCAAAAACCGGTGCAAGATCGCATGCCCGCATCCGAGACAACGACCTCACTGCGCCAAAAAGTCGGCATGACCAAGAACCAACTGAAGGGAATCGCTGCCAGCATCGCCGTGCCCAACCGCGGTGTTTCTCGGCGAACATTCCAAGCGATCCAGAGAAACAAACCACTGAGCACCACCGCCACGACATTCAACCAATCGGCGTATTCAACGACGAACTGCCCCGAATCCTTACGAATCTGATGACACCCCAGAGCAACCCACGCATAACCGAGAGTCGCACCACGCATCCCAATACGCGATCGCATACGTCATTCTCTGCCAGGATTGACTCTCGGCCTTGCTCCGCAGAAGTTACTATCAATCACGCAGTTTGATCGACAGATACTTCGTCTCCAGATAGGCTTCCAGCCCCTCGTGAGCCAATTCACGCCCCAAGCCCGACTCTTTCATGCCGCCGAAGGGACATTGAGGCGTTGCTGGCACAGGATCGTTGATGCCGATGATGCCCGCTTCCAATCCCTCGCCCATCTTGAAGGCTACTGACAGATCGTTGGTAAACACATAAGCCGCCAAACCATAACGGGTGTTGTTGGCTTGAGCAATCACCTCATCCAATTTGGAGAAGTCGAGGATCGGCATCACCGGAGCGAAAGGTTCTTCGTGCAGCAATTTCGCATCGGACGAAATTCCCCGAAGCACCGTTGGTTCGAAAAAGTAGCCTTTCTCGAAACGATCGCAGCGTTTGCCCCCCGTGAGGATATCGGCCCCGCGGCTTGCTGCGTCTTGAACCAAGGCGATGGTATTATCCATTGCTTTTTTCTCGAACATCGGCCCGATTTCCACGCCCGGATCTAGACCATTGCCGAGTTTCAATGCTTTGGCACTCTCGACGGCCACCTCGGTAAATCGCTTCTCGATGTCTTTATGTACAAAGAATCGGCTCGGCGAAATGCACACTTGGCCGTTGTTGCGAAACTTGCCGATCACCGCTGCTTTGGCCACCACTTCTGGGTCGGCATCCGGGAAGACGATGAACGGTGCATGTCCCCCAAGTTCCAAGCTCAACCGCTTCAGATGGTCCGCGGCCCGTCGCATGATTTGCTTGCCGACTTCGGTCGATCCCGTGAAGCTGATCTTACGCACCAAGGGATTTTCCAGAAACTCATCCGAAATTTCGGATGCCGAACCCATCACCAGATTCACGATCCCCTTGGGCGCACCGGCTTCGATCAGACACTCAAAGACACCGATCAACGACAGGGGCGTCTGACTGGCCGGCTTGCACACCACCGTGCATCCTGCTGCCAAGGCCGGTGCAATCTTGCGTGCTTGCAACGTGACCGGGAAATTCCAAGGCCCGATCGCTCCGACTACCCCCACCGGATGCTTGATCGTCAAGTGCCGTTTGCCCGGCAAGCTGTTGGGAATCACTTGCCCATAGGCACGTTTGCCTTCCTCTGCGAACCATTCAAACGTATCGGCCGAATGGAGAATTTCCCCGCGTGCTTCGGCCAAAGGTTTGCCTTGTTCCGAAGTCAGCGTGCGTGCCAGGGTATCGACGCGTTCCCGCATCAGATCCGCCGTCCGCTTCAGCACTTTGGCACGATCGTAAGCCGTGGTCTTCATCCAAGATTGCATCGCGGTGTGGGCCGCAGCGATAGCTCGACGCGTTTCCTCACGACCACCGAAGGCTACCTCCGCAATCACCTCTTCGGTCGCAGGATTGATCACTCTCAAGCGTTTGCCAGAAAGCGCATCACACCATTGCCCATCGATGTACATTTGCTTATACGATCTAGCCGTCGCCGTTGCAGTGCTCATGAATTTATCTCCTCAGGCGAAACAAGATGATCTTTCATTGTAGAAACTGCTGGGAACTGAACCAACTTTCTCCCCCCTCGTTTGGCCAACCACCGAACCAAAGCATCGCTCGGCGAAACTACCGAACTCCCTCGTCACACGGCAAAATCACCGAACCAAGTCTCCCCCCACGGTTCGGCGACTCCTCGGTCCCAACAACAATGCCATCACTCCTCCCCCCCAGCAGACCAAAGGTAGCAGATCACCGATTTGAGCATAGATGCTACGCCGAGCGTCTATGGGAACATGCACATGCATGACTTTCTCGATTTTCTTCGACTGGGACCAACTTTCCGCCGGTAAAGCCAGGATACGGCCATCCGCATCGATCAGTGCGGAAATGCCCATGTTCACTGCTCGCACTACGGCTCGACGACATTCCACCGCTCGAAAGCGACAAATGGCCAAGTGTTCTTCATGCTCACTGGAACCATCAAACCAGCCATCGTTGGAGATGTTCACCAGAAAATCCACCGGATCGCCACGCACATACTGCCGAGCTAGGGAAGGATCGGAATCCTCATAACAGATAATCACACCAAACTTCCAATGGCCTGTTGCTGTAGGTAAGTCAAACCGCGTGAAAGATTCTCCCGGTTTGCACTGATATTCCGCGGGATAGGGTGAAAAAACCTTCATGAAAGGAAATATGTCTGCCAACGGAATGTACTCTGTGAATGGCACTAAGTGATGTTTGTCATAGCGTGGTCCCCCGGTCGTATTCGGATACACCATTTGCGCCGAGTTGTAACGGTAGACACGGTTGGGGCCGTGCCATTCTCGACCGTTCAAACCGACCAACAGATGCGTTCGCCACTTCCACACTCTCGGATTGGGTCGCCAAAGAAACTCTTCCGGCGCTTGCTGCGGATCGACTCCCGGAGCAATCGAATACCAATCGACGGGAAAACTCGTCTCCGGCCAAACGATCATGTCTGGCATGGGACGCAGTGCCGCTGCTTCATCGCATAGCCGGGTGTAATGCTCAAACATCTCCTGCCCGCGCGCGTTGCGAGCATCTTGATGCAGATTTCCTTGCATCAGAGCCAAAGCTGGCCCCTCCCGCGGCTTCGGTTGCGCATTCAGTTGCCACCATCCATATCCCCAGGTGACTCCCACCAATCCCAATACGCCCACTGCCGACCATCGCAACTGGAAGTCGGTTTCCCGCGGCACCGAAGCCGGCCACCCCAGCCATGAGCGCACACTTTCCTTTCGGCTTAGCCAAACAAACCCCAAAGCATTGACCGCGGCAACCACGATCGACACCCCATAAACGCCTACTAAATCGGCGATCTGGATCATCTCCAACCAGGCATGCTGCGTGTAGCCGAGAAAGTACCAACCGAAACCGATATGATGTCGCCAACCTGTTTCTTCCAAAAAAGGGAAACCCGTTGGAAAGTGCATCCGCACGAACTCCAGCCCGACCCAGACCATCGGCACTTGACCCACCAACGGCACGATCGCTCGGGCGTCGATGCGTCTCATCCAGCACAACGCGAGTGGAAAATACAGCGAGCAGTAGAGCGTCAGTGCCGGCCATGCGATGAATTTCATCATCGGATGTACCGCCGCCGCGATCCAATGCAGTGCCAAGGCAAAGAAGACAAATCCGCTCAGCCAAGCTGCCAGATATAGTTTCCACGGCCGCGCCGGCGAGCGTACCAAGCTCAGCCAAGGAATCAGTGCCCCCCAAGCCAGCGGTCCCAACGATGCAGGAAAATAGCTCAACCACAACAAAACACTGCTTAACAGCGCCGGCGCGAACACTCGCAATGTGGTCGGCTCCGTGGGTTCGCGATTCATTCGGGGAATCCTTCCCAAAGAAATAGGAGTTGGAGGATAGTTCAATGCAAGCGTCACCCCAGAAAATTTTATTCGGTCAGCATCATTGCCTGGATCATCGTTCCCACAGGGTGCATCACTTCCCCAGCCGGCAATTCCAGAAGCATATCGACGTTTCGCAATGATAGAAGATTGGCAGAGCCGAACCAGGGTTTCGGCTCGATTCCCCAACGCTCATCGGCCAAGCGCACCCGCTGAGCCGGAGCATACACCGGTCGATCCGATTTCGACTTCACCTCGGCGGCAATCGGCCACTTTCCTTGGGGCATCGTCGGAGGCTGAATGCCCATCATTTTGCGGATCACCGGCCGAACGAATAGCTCGAAGCCGACAAACGAACTCAACGGATTGCCCGGCAAACCGAACACCAAGGTCGTCCCCTGTTTGCCAAAATACAGCGGTTTGCCCGGCTTCATCCGCACCTTGTGGAAATGTCCGGTGACGCCCAGTTGCATCAGCACTTCAGGAATCAGGTCATAATCCCCGACCGAGACACCGCCGGAAAGCAGCAGCAGATCGTACTTTGCGAGGGCCTGAGCAATCGCTTGGGTCAAGGCTTCCCGATTATCGCAGACAATCCCCAACGCATCGGCCAAAGCTCCCGCTCGCATAACTTGTCCGAGCAACATCGGGCCATTGGAATTGCGTATCTGCCCTGCGGTTGGAGTTTGGTCTGCCTCGACCAACTCATCGCCGGTGCACAAAACCCCCACCCGAGGACGACGCACGACCTCGATCGACGACCGCCCGACCGTGGCCAGAATCCCCAACGTCTGCGGATCGATTCGACTCCCCCGCGGCAGAACGATGTCACCAACCCACATTTCCTCTCCGCGTCGTAAGATGTGTTGCCCCTGCCGCGGTACCGGCGGATCAATCACTACCTGAGCATCGGCCTCTCGGCGAGTTTGTTCCTGCATAATCACCGCGTCGGCTCCCTGAGGCACCGGAGCCCCAGTGAAGATGCGAGCAGCTTGCCCAGGCTCAACCCTCTTCTGGGGGAATCGGCCCGCTGGAATTTCCTCGACGACCAGCAACGTCGTCGGCAGTTGGGCACAATCCGCCGACCGCACCGCGTAGCCGTCCATCATCGCTTTGTCGAACGGCGGAGAATCGATATCCGACACAATCGATTCCGCAAGCGTTTGCCCCAAGCACGTCGGTCCAACGCCCACCCGTTCGCAAGGCAATTCCTGAGTGGCTTCCAACACCAAGGCCCGAGCTTCTGCAACCGAGAGCATCCCAAGTGTCCCCTCGGGGAATCGATGATTCCGCTAGATGACTTCTGAGGATGTTCTAGTGAGATGACTTCGATAGGAAAAGTTGGTTAACCTTGGGAAAGTCGCCCCGTCACAGACCTGTACCGATTTTGCGGTTCACCGAGGCGAAATCTTGGGTAAAATAGAGGTAAGGAGAAAGCTCCACTCGATGCGGCAGTTATTTTGTTATCAGCACCCCCTGACTCGAGGTTATGATGATAGTGGACTCCTCTCGCAAGAGGGGAGCCTTCTCCTTGTGGGGGCGTGATTGCCAGGCCTAGCCTGCGCAGTCACGTCTTTATTTTGGCAACTCGGTAACCATCATCTCTTCTGACTCACTGCTGATGAAGTGGTTTTCTCTGCCCCTTGTTCCTGTCAAACGCTGGGAAAAATTTTTTTTCTTGCTAATAAAAACTGGCTATCGGATTTGTCACGCTCCAGATCCCATGAATTCACCTGAGAGAAATTTTTCAGGAAGCCCCAACCATTGCCGACCTTGGATCGTCTTCTAAGTGAACCCCCCGTCGTGGACCATGGGGCAACCTTTGACTTTCGGAGAACACATGATGCGACGACTGAAATGGGTATTGCCGGCTCTCGGTGCCTCAGCGATGGCCGCTTTCATGGCCAGCAGTCCGCTTTCCTCCGCGCCCAATATCAAGGCCGAAACCGAACTCAAGCCCGCTACAACCTTACCTATCAAAAAT
>CALEEC010000497.1 GCA_937949245.1 uncultured Gemmataceae bacterium
TCTTCCTGGTGAGGAACTATCGATCGCGTTCGATAACGCCCCGCATCAACTCGGCTAAGGTCTGGCCGGCTTGGCCCAGGGGCGTCACCATGTCAATGGCTTCATCGGCCAGTTGCCGGGCACGACGCCGACTCTCGGCAACGCCTAGCAGGCCGGGGTACGTCAACTTTCCTCGGGGGGCGTCTTTCCCCGCTCGTTTGCCGAGTTTGCTCGCGTCTCCTTCCACGTCGAGCAGATCATCGGTGATCTGAAAGGCCAAGCCGAAGGCATGGGCGTAACGGTCCAAGCGTTGTAAGGTCGTCGCTTGAACTTGGTCGGCTCGCCCAGCAGCAGCGGCATGTACTCCCAGACGGAGCGAAGCGCGGAACAAGGCTCCGGTCTTGCGCCGATGGATTCCTTCTAAGCCGTCGATGGTCCGCTCGATCGGTTGCCGAGTCGGCAACAGGCGGTCTTCCGCGGCCAAGTCGAGCACCTGTCCTCCGACCATACCGACCGCGCCGGCTCCTTGCGCTAATTCTAGTACCATAACCGTAACCGTGGCTGGCGCGTAACTTATGGCCAACACCTCGAAGGCCAGCGTCAGTAAGGCATCGCCGGCCAGAATCGCCAGGGCTTCGCCGAACTTTTTGTGGCAGGTCGGCAATCCCCGCCGTAGGTCATCGTCGTCCATGGCCGGCAGATCGTCATGGATCAACGAGTAGGCATGCACCATCTCGACGGCCACGGCAGCAGGGAGAGCCTGGTTGATCGTCCCACCGGCGGCCTCACAGGCCAACAGTACGAGCATCGGTCGCAACCGTTTGCCGGGTGCCAGAAGCGAATATTCCATCGCTTCCACCAATGCACGAGGGGCGGTTGCCGCTTGGGTGTGCAGGTAGTGCCGCAAGGCATCTTCGATCCGGCGCTGGCGGTGCTGCCAATCTGGGCCAAACATCCCCGATACTCAATGATCCCTGGATGGTTTCGCCAAAGTCCACGTCTCCATTATTGTCATCGACCGAGGGACGAAATCCAGCGGTACGACTCATTTAATACGCCCCATTGTCAATAAGACGAGCGGTCGGCATCGTCTCGTGGATTGGGGAGTCGGCGTTTGAGTTCGTTGCGATTCCGCTCGGCGCTGGATTCATGCTCAAACACTTGCAAGGCGGGCTTGCCGTTGGCATCCAGACCAGTCAGTTGTTGAATTTTCTGCTCGGCGTGGCGGAGTTGGCCGTAACAATGCTTCAGCAGGCCGACGCCGCGTTCATATTGCGCCAACGCCTCTTCCAGACTGGTCGTGCCGTCTTCCAGCGAGCGCAAGATGCGTTCCAAATCGGTCAGCGCCTGTTCAAAGGTGGGCGATTCCGCGGATGAAGGGTTCATGCACCAACCATATTACGAGGTTGTCGTCCCTGACGATTCGGAGAACCCGTTGTCCTCCGAAGGGGGCCGGACTTCTTCGACCCGGCTGACCAGAGAGCCGCGTGCGGTTTGTGTCAGCAACCGCGTTCCCAACGGCACTGCGGTTGCATCGCGCAGCAATCCAGGCTGATCTACAATTTTAGTCAGAGTATATCCCCGCGCCAACACATTCAAGGGGCTGAGGGTAGCCAATCGCCCGGCCAAAGCAGCGAGTCGGTCGTTGGCGCGTTCTAATAGCATTTTACCGGCACGCTGGAGGCGTTCAGAGGTGTCGTCGAGTTTGCGTTCGGCTTCGCGAATGCGGTCCAGCGGCAGGCGGAACGCTCGGCGTTGGGCCAGATCGTCGAGGCGTCGGCGGGCCAATTCCAAGCGATGCCGAATCCCCTCATGCAGCCGAGCGCGGAGTTCGTGCAAATTGTTCCACCATTCCTGGCGATCCGGCACGACGGCTGTCGCGGCATGGGTCGGCGTCGCGGCCCGTTGATCGGCGACCAGGTCGGCTATGGTGAAATCGGTTTCGTGACCGACCGCACTGACGATGGGAATCTGCGACCGGAAGATGGCATCGGCCACGATTTCCTCGTTGAATGCCCACAGGTCTTCGATGCTGCCCCCGCCCCGGCCGACGAGGATGACATCGATGGGCCAGTTGACCGGTTGATGTACCTGATTCAGCAAGTCGATCGCGGCCGCGATCTCTTCGGCGGCCCCTTCGCCCTGTACCCGCGTCGGCCGGACGATCACCTCGGCCAAGGGCCAACGTCGGCCCAGAATTTCCAGCATGTCGCGGATCGCCGCTCCTGTGGCACTGGTGACAATACCGATGCGGCGCGGAAATCGGGGCAGGCTCCGTTTGCGTTCTTGCCGAAAGTATCCCTTGCGACTGAGTTTCTCCTTCAACTGCCGCAACGCTAACTCCAAGGCACCGATCCCTTTAGGATGCAGTTCCTCGATGACTAACTGATACTCGCCGCGAGGTTGATACACATACATCCGGCCGCGGACCAAGACTTCCAGGCCGTCGCGGGGATCGAACTTCAAGCGGAAGGCCACCCCGCGATAAATGACGGCGCGGAGTTGCGCCCCGGCGTCCTTGAGCGTCAAATACACATGCCCCGACGCCGGCCGGGCGAGATTCGAGACCTCGCCGGTCACCCACACCGAGGGGAACGCTTCTTCCAAAGTCATGCGGACCCGAGCGGTCAGGGCACTGACGCTGAACACTTCGACGCCTTCTGGCACGATCGCCGCGAAACCATCCATGAGCCAACCACCCTCCAACCCTAAAAAAAACGCCCCATCGATCGACCGTTTCCCCCAGGCTACCCGCGATCCGCTTTTTCGCCAAGTTCGGTTAACAAAATCGGCCGGCGGTTCGCCCCCGATAGGCCTTTCGTCGGCTTCGCGGCATCCATCCTGGATGGATCGACGAGGCTTATCGGTTTCGCGGCATCGGCCAGAGATTCTCCTTGATCGTGGCAGTTGCAGGGCGATACGATGGGAAATGGGGAAAATCGAGGATACACGCAGTTGCCATGGGGAGAGGAGAACATCCGTGAATGGGTTGGCACTTCGGCTGGGATGGTGTTTGGTCGGCATTGGGCTTGCCTCTCCTCTGCGTGCCGACGAAACGATGGAACAACTCGTGCCCCTCAACGACCCCATTGCGCAAGCGGTGCGTGACTTGGCTTCGCCGCGTTACAGTGTGCGCGAGGCGGCCACACGGAAGTTGTGGCAAATGGGAAGTGTCGCGGAAAAGGCCGTCGAAGAAGCTAGCCGAAGCGGCGATGCCGAGGTCGCCCAGCGTGCCCGGGACATTCTGGAAAAGTTCCGTTGGGGCATCTATCCCAACACCCCACGAGAAATTCTCGATGCTATCGACCTATTTCGCGGCAACGATGCGAATTCGGCCAACGCTCCGGGACGCCGAGGCTACAATCCCACCCTCGAGCGCCAACGTCGACAACAAGCCGTATTACGACTGCTGGCCCTAGGCAAACCCGCCCTCCCCACCTTGCGTAAACTGCTTTCCCACCTGCACAACTTCGACGAACAGCAGACGATCTACCCGCTGCTGAGCCTGGAAATTCGTCGGCAAATGCCGATCTACTTGCTGCGCGAAGACTTCGGGACGGTCGAAGAAATGTTGGAAATATGCCTGCTGTCGCCCGTGCCCGAAGGGATTCGCGAAGCGGCATCGGACCTGGCGACGTTGTACTACCTGCGGGGCCAAGTGGACGCGGCGATCGAACGCTATCAACGCCTACGCTTGGACAAGCAATATCCGCAAGCGGCCGAGGTGCTGGTGCACTTATATCGGGTCCGCGGCGATTGGGCCAAAGCACGCCAATTGGCCGAGGAAATCAACCGTACCGACCTTCTGGCCGCGGTGCTCTACGAGCAAGGCGACTGGAAAGAGTTGGCAAAACGGGGAGCCGACATTCACCCCAACACGGCCAACAGCGCAATGTTGCAACTAACCTTCGAGCGTTTGGCCGGCAACCACGAACGCGTCGAAGAATTGATCGCCGACCTGAAGAATCGCGCTGCGGGAGACGGCGACACCCTCAATGCCTTTCGCACCTTGGCTGAGACCTTGCTGATGAATCGCCGCGCCGAGCAAGGGATTCAGTTGCTGTTGGACAAGAAAGTTTATTCCGCGTTGACGTTCGATCTGCTGTGCGCCCAACTGCGCTATCGCGAAGCCTTCGACCTCGCCGAGGCGGCCCGGCAGGAGTTGAACAATCCTCAAGAACACCAGGAACTGGAAATTCGCCGCGCCCGCGTCTTGTACCTGCTGGGCGAAAAGGAGACGGCACTGCAACTATTCGGCCGCTTGGCCAATGATCTGCGAGTTTCCAGTGACATCTTCGCGCAAAGGCAGTTGTTGCGGGGGCTGATCCGCGTCGGTGCCCGCGAACAGGCCGTCGAACAGTTAGGGCGATTCCTCGATCCTTTGACCAAACGCAACCAATTGAGCAGTTTCGCGGATATGATGGACCCCGTGTTCGACAAAGACAAAGACCTCGCGGGGATATGGTGGCGCGCCTGCCGGGAAGCGGCCCCCGACGAAGATCCGGTCGTGGCCATTCGACGTATTCGCGATCTGCTGCACGGCAAAGCCAGCGAGGCCGACTTCGAGCGGATGATTCACATCATGGAACGCTTCGGTGGTGGTGCGTCTTTTGCGAGTCCGCAACCATCAACCGATGCTTTACAGCATCACCAAGACGCGCAACAACAATTGGCTCTTGCCGAGGCTTACCGCGCGGCTGGCAAATTCGTTCAGGCTGAAGAACACTTCCGCAATGCCGCGAATAACGACACCACCAACGACCCCATCCGTTCGCCCGGCATACTCTATGGCGATTTCCTGATGGAACGTAAACGTTACCGCGAGGCTGCCGAGGTGTACCGCCGAACCTGGGAGCGTCATCCGGGGCAGACCATGGCATTATTCCTGCACGGCCGAGCGTTGATTTATGCCGGGGACGAAAAACTGGGACGCAACATCATCGACCGCGCCCATTGGCTGCCTTTGGGCAGCGAACGCTTACGCGGACAATTGATCGAAGAGTTCGGCAAACGCAATTGGCCGGAAGCGATGCGCCGCGAATGCGAACTGGTACTGCGTGCCGGTTGGTATCGCGAATGGTACGTCGGCAACATCTACAACGCCGCGGCTCGGCTCGCGGTGCAGGACAAGCAATACCTCCAAGCGGCCGAACGCTACGAACGCAGTGTGGTCGGCTCCGTGCGTACTGGTGCTCGGTTTATCGAGGCATCCGCTTACTTGATTGTTCCGCAGGCGATCAATACCAATCGTGCCCGCCATTGGATTGCTAGCGGGCAGTTGGAGGAAGCCTTGAAAGAAGTCGAAGACTGCCTGAAGGTCATGCCCGGCAACATCGACTTGGTCATCTCTTTGGTCATTGAATTGGACAAGAAGAAGAAAACCACCCAAGCCGATCAGTTGTATCGTCGGCAACGCGAAGTGTGGGAAAAGCTGTGTCAGCAGTATCCCAATAGCGGTTTTCTGCACAATTCCTGGGCATGGTTGGCCGCGAATTGCCGCCGTGATTTACCCGAAGCGCAAAAGCATGCCGAACGCGCCGTCGCCCTGGAACCGAAGAACACCGGCTATCTCGACACCCTAGCCGAGGTGCATTTCCGCAAAGGGGAGAAAGACACCGCGATTCGCTACATGAAACAGTGCCTTGAACTCGAACCACGCAACAGCTACTACCGCAAACAACTGGAACGCTTCAGCAAAGGCGATCCGCATAGCGAATTGCCCGACGAGGAAGACGGTTGACCTGCCCACGCCACGCCCCACAGCCAACGAATGCCGCTGCCCCCCGTCGGCGTGTCATCGAAACGTGATGGTTCGCTGAATATCCGACCTCCGTGGCCTAGCGTCGGACGGCTCTCCAAACCCTAGGAGCCGACGACGCCTGTCGTTGAGTGGTTTTCAGGAGCCGACGACGCCTGTCGTCGGGTGGAATGCACGCCGCCAAAGCTCCTTTCACGTCCTGCTAGGCTTGTGCAAGAGGACGTTGGTTCATAACCTTCTCTCGGTACGTTATCTCGCGACTCGGAAACCACGCATAAGCTATGCATCGTCAGATGTTGGGTTGCGTACTGGGAGGAATGTTGCTGATCGGCTGTCAGTCGAAATCCCTGACCGAGCCGATCTACCTGGGGCATGTTCTGCCACGGGGCCCCCTCGGAGAAGAAGAATACACCGGCATCGCTTGGGCGGTCGATCGCATCAACAGCGAGGCGAGCCAACGACCGTTGGGTCGGCGTCTGGTGGTGGTTCACGCCGAGACAGGAGCCAGCAACAGCGAACTGCGGGCACAAGCGATTCGCCTGGCGGTCGTGCAACGTGTCGTTGCGTTGCTCGGCGGACAGGATGAAACGCAAGCCAACGCCTTGGTCGCGGCCGCGACAGCGGAGCAGAACTTGGCGTTGCTGTTGAGCCAGGCGTCTTCGCCCAGCGCGTCGGCGCTGTCGTTGGGTCTATCGCTGGTATCGCGGGTGAAGATTCTAGCCAAGCATTGGAGCCAACAGCCGCAACCGGGGGCGGAGGCATGGTGCCTGGTGGTCGATCCCGAATGGAAAGCGAGTGTCGCAGTAGGCGAAGCCCTCGCCCAAGAGTGCCGTGGGGCGAAACGCCCCTTGCCGCAGGTGATCGCTTGGTCCAAGTCGGTGCCCCCGGCCGAACGAGCACGTTCGTTGGCCGCGGCCAAGCCACGGGCGCTGATCGTAGCCGGTTCGCTGGAACTGCTGCGCGAAGTGCAAAGTGCCGGTGCCTCCCTCGATGGCTGGCCGCAAGTCTCGCTCGCCTTCATCGGCGAGGAAAAGGCTAGTGTGGAAGCCCTCCGTCTCATCGACCCCGTGCTTCATGGGGCCGTGGTGACAACGTATTTTGCCGACGATGCGAACGCGGCCTACCGCGAATTCCGCGAAAGCTA
>CALEEC010000498.1 GCA_937949245.1 uncultured Gemmataceae bacterium
ATTCGGCGTAGTCGGAATAACTTCCACCAAAACGAAAGAGCCAAACCGAGGGATTTGGCTCTCATTCGAGACAGAGTCATCGAAGAGAGCTATTTCGGTGGTGGAGTAATTCGATGGTTCATAATGGTTTCCAACTGATTGCCATGCATCAACCACACTTTGGATTATAAAGCGACGTGCCAACCTGTCAACGCTCGAACTTCATTTTTTTGCGGGCTTTTCGGGAACCATGAAGATAATCGGCCGGAACTGTTTGCTGATGCAGCTTTTTCGGCTATTCTACGGCAATTGGCAACTTCGGATTCTGCAAGAATTTTTGTGGATCATCGAATGACGAACACCATCTCATCGCCAGGACGAAGACTGCGCGAGGCTTGGGCCAAGGAGTTGTTGATTCTGCCCGGTGTCTTCAATGCTTTGGCCGCGAAAATGGCTGAAACTATTGGGTTTCGCGCTCTCTACCTTTCAGGAGGTGCGTTGTCGGCGTCCACAGGGGTGCCCGATATTGGACTGCTTACCCTCCCCGAGTTTTTGATGCAGGTCCAGAGCATCACGCAGGCTTGCTCTCTCCCACTGCTGTCAGATGCCGACACGGGATTTGGCGAGAGTGTCAACGTCGAACGCGCTGTTCGTCTGTTTGAACTACATGGGGTAGCTGGTATTCATCTGGAAGATCAGGTACTTCCCAAGCGGTGCGGCCATCTTTCCGGCAAACAAGTGATAGACACCGAAGCCATGGTGGCCAAGCTGCGAGCGGCCGTCGCGGCGAAACGTGATCCCGACTTTGTTATTGTGGCTCGCACCGATGCACGCAGTGTGCTGGGTTTCGATGCTGCAGTGGCACGGGCGCATCGGTATTTGGAAGCCGGCGCAGATGCGATTTTTCCCGAAGCGCTTGAATCTGTGGATGAGTTTGCACGTTTTGCTCAAGAAGTTCCCGCTCCTCTCTTGGCGAACATGACGGAATTTGGGCGCAGCCCGAGCCTGGATGCTCGCACTTTGCAAGATCTCGGCTATAAGATGGTCATTTTCCCCCTGACTGCGTTTCGAGTGGCGATGAAAGCCGCACAAAAAACGCTCGAAAACCTCTATCGGTGTGGGCACGCTCGGGATTTATTGCCCGAAATGCTCACCCGCGCGGAACTCTACGACCTGTTGGGATACACCGAATACGAAGCTCGTGATCGAGCTTACTTCGGTTTCCCTGGTCAACCCGAATCGTCCCCATAGTTGGCGGCATCACCTGCATGGAACGATTCGCTATGCTTGCATAATGTGCCCCAGAGGCGGCTTCAGCATCTTCAGAGTTCACGAAATCTTCTGCAAGGAACGATCATGAGCGCCAATTCTCTGACTTCTACCCAATATTCCCCCGGATTAGAAGGAATTATTGCTGGGGAAACTGCCATTTCGAGCGTGGAACATGGCTTACAGTATCGCGGCTACCCTGTGCAGGAATTGGCCGACCATGCGACATTTGATGAAGTCGCTTATCTGTTATTACACGGCGAACTCCCTACCACAACCCAACTGGAGGCATTCTGTCAGCGAATCTACCGTGCGATGGAGCTTCCGCCGTTGGTGTTGAACGTACTTTCGTCGCTTCCGCAGAATACGACTCCACTTGATGTGCTTCGTAGCGGTGTCAGTCTACTGGCTCATTTCGATCCTGATACGGAGGATTTGTCGGTTGAAGCCAATTTACGAAAAGCCGAGCGATTGTTGGGGCAAATTCCGGTTCTGATCGCGTCGCATTTTCGCTTGGCTCGCCATCAGAGCGTGGTTCCCCCGCGTGCCGATTTGAGACATGCGGCCAATTTTCTTTGGATGCTGCAGGGGAAAGAAGCCACGCCCCAAGCTGTCAAGGCGTTCGATGTGTCGCTGCTCATGTATGCCGAACACGAATTCAATGCCTCGACCTTCACGGCCCGAACGATCATTTCCACCGAGTCGGATTTGCATTCCGCAGTCGTGGGGGCGATTGGAGCCCTCAAAGGTCGATTGCACGGGGGAGCCAATGAGAAGGTCATGGAGGTTCTTCGGGCTGCCGGTGGCCCTGCCACAGCGGCAGACTGGTTACGGGGCTTGCTAGCACGCAAAGAACGCATCATGGGGTTTGGGCATCGTGTGTACAAAACGGGAGATGTCCGAGCCGGTATCTTGAAGACCTACGCACGGGCCGCTGCGGCCGAAGCAGACATGCTGCATTGGGAAGAAACCGCAGAGATCATCGAACGCATCATGGCAGAAGAGAAAAACCTTTTCCCCAACCTAGATTGGCCTGCCGGAAGGCTGTATCACGCATTAGGGCTGGAGATTCCCATCTATACGCCGATTTTTGCCATGGCCCGCATCACCGGGTGGTCCGCCCATGTGATGGAACAAGCAAGTAAGAATCGCCTGATTCGCCCCCGTGGATTGTATGTTGGCCCCGCACAACGCACGGTTCGTCCCATCCACGAGCGTGGATAGCTGCTTCGGTAATTTTCCAATTCTTGCTATCTCGTAGAAGCAAACCCAACGCCGGATCGGTATAATAGGTTCTGGTATGCCTGGAGTCTCCCCCCAGAATCGCGGATCGAGCGCCGACTATGACGCTAAGGTACACCCTGCCCTTTGCCACGAGCAAATTTCCCGCTTGGCTGCAATTCGGCTTCATTGCCGTTGGTTTGCTGTTGTTGTTGTGGCTGATCGTTTGGCTGTATCGCTACGAATCACGGTTAATTCGACCAGCGGCCGCGCGCCTGTTGATGGGGTTACGCGTACTGGTCATCGGCATGCTGTGGTTATTGACCAGTCTGCGGCCATTTTTCGATCGCACCCTGAGCGAAACGATTCCGGGGCGAGTTTTGATCGCTCTCGATCGCTCCGACAGCATGCAACTGACCGACCCACAACGTCCCGTGTTAGAAAAATTGCAGCATGCCAAGAAATTAAAATTGGTTGCGGATATTTGCCCTGACACGCAATTGGACGCTTGGATTGCCACTCTGCAGGCCGGCAAGCCGATCGATTTTCGCGATCCTATCGGTTCGTCGGACACGCCCCAACGCGTGATTTATGACGCCGTGATTCAGCGCGTCGATCAAACTTCGCGGGAACAAATTGCTCGTCGGGTGCTGCTCGAGGACGGATTGGGGCTTGTTCGCAAACTGGCCGATTATCATCGGCTCGAGGTGATCGGCTTCGCGGGAGACACAGGCGAACTTCCGAGCAAAGCCGACGATTTGGCCAGCATCCTGAACTTGCCTCTTCAGTCGGTGAAATCGGCCGACTCCAACTCTACCGGATCGATCTCCATCAATGCGAACGTCACCGATTTACGCCAACCTCTGTTGCGTGCTCTTCGCGGAGGGAGTACCGATCAAGGTAAGATGATGGGCTTAATCCTGCTTAGCGATGGTCAGCACAATCGGGAAGAGTCGCCCATCGCGAAAGCCTACGAGTTGGGACAACGCAAGATCCCGGTTTTCCCCATCGTCACTGGAGCTGCGATTCCTCCGAGCGATATCGCCGTCACCGCGATCAACGCAGTTTCTCGGCCTTTCAAAGATGTTGCCGTTCCCATTGAAGTCCAAGTCCAGGTGACGAACATTCCCGAACGGCAACTGGAAGTGGTTCTGGAATGGCCGGATAAGCCTGGAGCTACCAAACGCGAACCGTTGACTCAAACGATCGATCACAAGGGGAACAATCGCACTTACACGGTGACGTTTCGTCCGGTGATGGATGAAGTCGGCCCTTTGGTGATGACCGTGACGGCGAAACCGGTTCCTGAAGATCGCTTCGTGGTCAACAACACACGGAAAGTCGCTCTCAGTGTCGCAGGGGACAAAGCGAAAGCACTCATCATCGATGGCGAAGCACGTTGGGAGTTCCACTATCTGGCGAGCTTACTCGCGCGTGATAAACGGATCGAGATGAAAAGCGTTGTTTTCCAACAACCTCGCCTCAACAAAATCGCGGAAAATGATCTGGAAAAGATGAATTGGCCAGCTCGTACTTTGCCCACCGAAAGCGAAGTCTGGTCGGCATACGATTGCGTGATCCTCGGTGATGTGACCCCCGATCAACTGACCATGGAAGACCGCGAAAGGATCGAAAAATATGTCTCCGATCGTGGGGGAACTTTGGTTCTGTTGGCCGGCAAACGTGCCATGCCGATGGCATACACCGCCTCGTCCGCAGACCCGACTTCCAGCAAACCCAAAGATCCCATCGCACGCTTAGTTCCGTTGAAAGAACCTCGCGTGGTCACGGACGATACCGGCTGGTCGATCGGCCCCAGCAAAGAAGGCGAGCGAACCTGGTTCCTCAACATGAAAGATGACCAGATGGAAAACCTCGCTCGCTGGAAGAATCTGCCGGCGGTACGCTGGGCCGTGGTGGGCGAACCGATCGATGGTGCGACGCCTTTGGCATATCTCGAAGGAGAAAGTAATGATCCCCAGGAAAAGCCCCCGGCAGGCAAACTCGGCAACGCGTTGGCTGGCAAAGACAAACCGCGTAACGATGCCGTGATCGTCCGCTCGAAATCGGGATTTGGTCGCGTCTTGTACATCGGCATCGATAGCACTTGGCGTTGGCGTTACAAAAAGGGCGATGAATACCATCACCGCTTCTGGAGCCAGGTCATCACATGGGCGGCCTCGGATAAGATTCTGCCGGCGAAGAACTTGACCGAAACCATCCACTTCGGCACCCGCGAAGTGGTGTATGCTCAAGGAAAACCTGTCGATTTCTTGGTACGACTCAACGAAAATATCCGCAAACCCGCGAACGATGCCGTCATGCGAGCGGTCGTCTACCGCAAAAAAGATCCCTCCGCGTCGGGAGAAGAAGAATTGGTGGGGCGAATTCCTCTGAAGTGGAACGAGACGAACTCCCTTGAACTGGGCGGGCAATTCCGAGATCTGCCTCAAGGAAGTTATTCGGTGGAACTGGAAATCCCGGAGCTTGCCGACCAACTGATCGCTGCTCCCGGCCCGGATGGCAAACCCGGAAAACTGCGTGCCGAATTTGAAGTCCAACCCTCCGACACCAGTGAAATGATCGAACTGGGCACCAATCTTCCCCTCCTCAAAGAGTTGGCCGAGAAAAGCGGCGGCAAGGTGTTCACCCCCGACCAAGCCGAGGAGTTGCTGCAACTGTTAGCCAAACAAACGGCGACGCGAGAATATCATACCGAAATCAAGCTGTGGCAGTCGTGGTGGACGTTGGCCATTTTTCTGATGTTGTTGACCATTGAGTGGGTTGTCCGTAAATGGGCTGGCTTGCCTTAAATTAAGAGAGGAAAGGATTGTTAACGGTCGCCCTAATTCCTGAATAAGCTAAAAATTCCTCTTGACAAAGTCAGCGTAGCAGTTATTATGACTGACTTTGGCCCAATGGTTTCGGGGGATTCCAGAAAGCCACATAAGGGGGAAAGGATGCTCTCAATCCGTCCATGGGGCAACGCAAACATGGCCGTTGGCGTTGCCATTCTGCTAGTTTGGTGTACCAGCACCGATACCGTGCATGGTCAATTTCAAACCTCATCGGGGCGAGTGCAACAGCTCAGCAATCAGCCGGCCAAAGGGATGTTCATGAATGGAGTCGATCCGGCTCGAATGACCAATCGAGTGATCGACACCTCCCGTATCGTG
>CALEEC010000499.1 GCA_937949245.1 uncultured Gemmataceae bacterium
CCCACGAGCTTGTTCAGGACTCATGTAATCTGGGGTGCCCAAGATCGCGTTCATTCCAGTCAGACGGTCTTGCTGATTTTCTTCGGCGGCATTGCGAACCAAGCCGAAGTCGAGCAAGATCACCTTGGGCGGTTTCTGGGCCACCCGGCGATGCACCGACGATCGAGCGCTGGCGGAAGCGGCTAGGGAGGACGCCGTGCTCGCTTCGTACTTTTGCAAGAAAATGTTCCCTGGCTTGATGTCGCGATGAATCAGCCCCATGGCATGAGCCGCCGCGAGTCCCTCAGCGACTGCTCGGGCTATGCGGACGCATTCGCCAATCGGTAGCGGACCTTCGCGTTTGAGCCGATCTGCCAACGATTCGCCGACCAGTACGGGCATCGCCACGAAGGGCATCCCGGCATCTTCTCCCACTTGATAGACCTGGATGATGTTTTCATGGTTGAGCTTGGCCACCACCTGCGCCTCACGAAGGAAGCGTTGCCGAGAGATGGTTCGGGCGGCGTACTCGGGCCGCATGACTTTCAAAGCCACCTGCCGTTGTAACTTCGGATCGTGGGCCAAAAGACGACCCCCATTCCCCCTTCGCTTAGAACGTCCAGAAGGCGGTATCCCCCCAAACGGCCGATCTCATCCGCAGTTTGGGCGGGAGTTGCAGCCTCGAGAATGCTTTGCACCGCATTGCTGGGGAAGAGAGGCGGTGGAGCAGGAACTCCCGGTACTGAGAGCGTTTTGGTATTCGATTCTACCGCGACTGCCGAATTCAAGGTAGAAGACTCGATTCCCACCTGAGGCATCTCATGCCCATTGGATACAATCAGCACGGGCACTTGGTTAATTTCACCGCAACGCGGACAGGGGACTTTCTACCGGTTGAAGGATCGGTAACATGAAAGGATTGTCCACAATGACTGCATTCCAGGTGGATCATGGCTACGCTCGTTCGCTAAGTCCCAAACCGGCGAGAGAAGACTCCAACACAGAGCGAAGTTCCCTTGAAATTTTCAACGTTTCAGCTTAATCCAAATGCCAGAACGAAAAAAGCCGGCTATCGAATTTTTCGATTGCCGGCTTGATCATTTGGGATCGGATAAAGCGATCCGCGGTCAGTGCACCTTTAGAGGATGAGGAGCGATCAGCCAGACTTTTTCGTGCCGCGAACGTAGCATCGTGTCGATGATCCGCAGGGCGTCTCGCAGTTCCGCAGGCATCCGCGGCTGATTTCCCAACTGCGGTAACAGCGACGCACCGAGGGACGAACGCAAACCGAAGCCATCGCCGTCCATCAGTTTCTCCAGGAAATTGACCGGCTTGGGCAGAATCAGCAACTCCAAGTTGGCATCGGGAGCCAGGTCGGCGAGTGTTTTCGCTGCGGTAATGGCATCGTCGAGGGTGCCCAAGGCATCGACTAATCCGCGTGCTTTCGCTTGGCGTCCAGTCCAAATTCGGCCGCCAGCTAATTTCAGTAGGTCTTCTCTGGTCATGGCTACGCCGGCTTGCTTGCGTCCTTCCAGTGCCTTGTTGAGGAAGTCATCGTAGATGGCTTCCATCAAAGTTCGCACTGCTTGACGTTCGCTGTCGCTGAAAGTGCTGAACGGCGAGGTGACGCCGGAATTTTTCCCGCGAGCGATCACTTCGCGTTTGATGCCGGCCATTTCCATCAGGCCGCTGGGCACCATTTTGCCTCCAACGACACCGATCGAGCCAGTCAGGGTGCCCGGTTCCGCGAAGATTTTGCGAGCGGCCATGCTGATGTAGTAGCCTCCGCTGGCAGCGACATCGCCCATGCTCGCGACCACAGGTTTTTTGCAACGCTTCAGTTCGTGCCAGATCAGGTCGCTGGCTAACGCCGATCCGCCGGGACTGTCCACCCGTAAGACGATCGCATGAACCGTGGGATCGTTTTCCGCCTCGCGGATGGCCGCGATCATTGTCGTCGAACCGACACTGCTACCTCTCAGCAGCGAGTCGCCCCCTTTGCCCGACTCAATCTCGCCGACCGCGTAAATCACCGCAATCTTGGGCTTTTTCGAGGCCGGCTTCTTTTTGGGCGACAGCATCGACAGCAAGGCGAACGGGTTGGAGAAATCCGGCTCTTTGCTCTTGGCTTTGCCGTAGTCTTTCTCCAATTTCAGCTTGTCCACCTTCAAGTCGGCTTGGATGAAGGCTTCCCATTCATCTTCGTAAGCGACGCGATCGATCAAACCGAGTTCGGCGGCTTTCTTAGCGGTGAAGGGGCCTTCGTCGATGATTTTGCGCATCTGCTCGATGGTCCACTTGCGTGCGGGGCGAGCAGCAACCAAAACGGCGAGTAGCTCGTTCTCGAAGTAATCGTCCAGGACCATTTCGTACTGCTTGCGATTCTCGGGACTCATGCTGTTGCGGGTGAACGGCTCGGCGGCCCCTTTGAAATCGCCCATCTGTAAAAAATCGGCTTGAATGTGCAATTTATCGAACAGATCCTTGAAGAACGTCACTTCCGCACGCAGGCCGACCAGTTCGAGTTCGCCTCCGGGAGGAAGTGCCACGCCATCGCAAGCCAGGGCGATCAGCAATTCTTTGCTCGACAAGCCCTCGGCGTAGGCATACGCTTTCTTCCCCGATTTCCGGAAGTCTTGCACCGCCATGCGCAGTTCGTGGACTTTGCCGAAGCCGAACAAGTCCAGCTCCAACCCGTCCAGGTGCAGCCACAGGGCTTGCACTTTCGGATCGGTCTTCGCTTGGCGAATCCGATCGAGTTTGGTTCGGAAATTTTCGGACGTCGAACCGAACAGCGACTCTTCCGACGTCGGTGCCTCGTCCAGACTGCCGTTCAAGCGGATGTGAGCCACTATGGCTACTTTCTTGTCGTCGGCCTTGGGTTCGTCATTTTTCTTGTCGGCCGCCAGCGTGGTTGGCACGCAAAAACACCCACTGAGGGTGCAAATCAACCCTGCAATACGCAGCAACATGAGGTATCCTCGAACAAACTTCCTCGTCGATTCGCTTCGACGAGAGATTGCCAACGCAGCATGCGACGAAGGTATTCTCCCTCATCCGGTCATTCGGCAGGGACTCCCGCGGATTTTGGAGTTCACGATTTTTCGTCGCCGGAGGGAAGGACTTCTTCTCCCCCGCAGGAAGCATCGTGCGTTATTGCTGTTTTACCGGCTGGACATCGCCAAGACCATCAGGACAATCCAACTGAGTATCCCCAACCATCGGCGCTTTCGTCCCGAAGGCCGACGACAGGAGTGACAACCCATGAGTACTCCCTCCGAGGAATCTGCGGCACGCGAACGGCATTGGGTGTTATTCGGGCTTTGTTTGGCCGCGGCGCTTGCCTATGTCCATCGCATTAGTTTAGGCGTGGCCGAAAGCGAAATTCGAGAGGAATTTCAACTTAGCAAATCGCAGGTGGGCTGGATTCTGTCGGCCTTCACGCTGACGTATGCGATCTTTCAAATTCCATCGGGACGGGTCGTCGATCTGTGGGGGAGTCGACGGGCGTTGCTAACG
>CALEEC010000500.1 GCA_937949245.1 uncultured Gemmataceae bacterium
GTGCAAGCGTCAGAGTCTGCTTCCCGCCCCGCGTTTTGACGAATTCCGTTTGGTATTTACGCCCCTGCACGGCGTCGGTGCGATGACGGCTATGGAAGCATTGATCGCCCAAGGCTTCCGCCCCATTGAAGTTCCTGAACAGATGGAACCCAATGGGCAATTTCCCAACGTCACCAAGTCGCCGAATCCCGAGGTGCCGGAATCGCTCGATCGCGCCGAGGTCGTGGCTCGCCGCGAAAACGCTCACCTCGTCTTAGCTACCGACCCCGACGCCGATCGCATCGGCGGTTTAGCCAGTCGCAACGTCGATGGTGGGGGAGATTTTCGCTTCCTCACCGGCAACGAAATTGCCGCCCTGCTGACCCATTTCAAGCTGAGCCAGTTAGCTAAGTCGGGTTCCCTGCCAGCCTCGCCGATCATCGTCAAAACCGAGGTGACCACCTCGCTAGTGACCCGGATCGCCCGCAAATTCAATGCGCAAGTGGTCGAGAACCTGTTGGTCGGCTTCAAATACATTGCCGACGTGTTATGGAACCTCGAACAAAACGGCTGTTATGAAGACGTGCAAGGTTCGCCGAATGACTTCGTTCTGGGTTGCGAAGAAAGCCATGGGATTCTGACTACTCCCCAGATCCGGGACAAAGACGCCGCCGGTGCCGCCGTTCTGCTGGCTGAGGCTGCCTTGGATCGCAAACGCAAGGGTTCTACCTTGGTGGAATACCTCGATGATCTGTCCCGCGAGTTCGGTTACTTCCGCAACGAAGTGCTGAATATTGTCATGACAGGGATCGAAGGCAAATCGAACATGGCACGGATGTTCGACGCTTTACGTAAGAATCCGCCGAAGGTGATTGGTGGCATTCCCGTGGTGGCCTTCGAGGATATGCGCGATGAAACCGGCCGGATGGGACCACTGAAGGGGGCCACCGATGCTGCGGGACGAAACTTCTTGATCTTCCGCCTGGGAGAAGTCCCCGGAATCGCCGGCAGTGCCGCGAAAGTCGTACTTCGCCCCAGCGGTACAGAACCCAAAGCGAAAGCCTATGTGGAAGTTTGCTCGGGGCCCAAGTCGCACTCGACCTCCGAAGCGGATTGGCTCGCGAGCAATGCCGCCATCGATGCTCAGACCCAACGACTAGCCACCGACTTCATTACCCAATCGCTAGCCACCGTGGGACTTACACCGCCCCCAGGAAGTGACAAACTGAGCCGTTGATTCTTCTGGACGACCAATTCAGGATCTTGGTAGAGTCGATGCGACTCTACCTCTAGGAACTTTTCCCCTCTCTATGCGAACTCCAGTTACACTGATTACGGGTGCCAACGGCGAAATCGGGCACGGCTTGATCCATCGCCTCACGGAATTTGGCAATACTTCGATTATCTCCCTGGATCTCAACCCGCTGTCGCCTGCTTTAGCATCGAAGGTGACGCGGCACATCATGGGATCGATCCTGGATGAGCAGTTATTGGATCGCATCCTGGTCGAATATGAGATCGATCATGTCTATCACCTAGCCGCTTTGCTATCGACACGCTCGGAATTCGCGCCGATGATGGCTCACCGAGTCAACGTCGAAGGCACCATCGCTATGCTTGAATTCGCCCAACGTCAGGGCGAATCGCATGGTCGGCCGGTCTTGTTTCTCTACCCCTCTTCTATTGCCGTTTACGGCATGCCATCTCTGGAAGCGAAAAACCGCGTCGGCAAAGTGAAAGAAGAAGAGTTCTTGCACCCAACCACGATGTATGGTTGCAACAAGCTGTACTGTGAACAAATCGGCAATTATTATTCACGACATTACAAGCAACTGGCCGCGGAACCGCAGTCGGGAAAGATCGACTTTCGCTGCATTCGCTTTCCGGGGTTGATTTCTGCCTTCACCGTTCCATCGGGGGGCACTTCGGATTTCGCCCCGGAGATGTTGCACGCGGCTGCCCAAAATCAACCGTATGCCTGTTTTGTTCGCCCCGACTCGCGAATTCCCTTCATGACCATGCCCGACAGCATCGATGCGCTGCTAAAACTCGCCCAGGCTCCCCGCGAACAACTGACGCGCACGGTCTACAATATTGGTGCGTTCAACCCCTCGGCCGCGGAGATTCGCGAGATTATTTTGCGAGCTTTCCCGCAAGCTGAGATCACCACACAAGTCGATGCCAAACGGCAAGGAATCATCGATTCCTGGCCCATGGACGTAGACGACTCGGCCGCTCGAAACGACTGGGGATTTGCCCCCCACTACGACTTGCAACTCGCTTTTGAGGAGTATCTCATTCCCAACATTCGTAAGCGCTATCTCTAGGCTCATTAGGATAGTGAGGCGGATATGATCGATCCTTCGCCACAAGCCAACTTCTCCTCGCTCGATCCTGCAACGGCCTGCTCGGCCCCATTGGCCCAGGCATGGGATTTCCCCGCGAGAGAACAAGGAAGGCTACCTTCGAGCCAGCGAGCGGCACGTTACATCCCTCCCCACGAAGACCCGAGCGAGCAGGAAATCGCCTGGCGTGCGTATTCCACGCTTGCCATGCTCCCGAGTTTTACCGTCTGCCTATTGGCTACGGTGCTATTACTCACCGGGGTATGGTACGTCGAGCCAATGCATCGGTTGGCAGAAGCCATCGGCACCATTTTCTTTTTTGCCCTAACGTTGGCCGTTTGGTTGATTCAGTTCCTACGGTGGCTGTATCGCGTCACCACTTACACCTATCGGATCACCGATCGGCACATTCACATCGACAAAGGATTTCTCTATCGTCCCATTGCCCCGGTGGCTTGGTCCGAAATCCAAGACATTCAATGGGGAGGCACTTTTCTCGATCGTTGGATGGGAGTCGGTTGGGTGAAGATATGCACTCGTTCCGGCAGGCGAGTGAAACTGTACGGCGTTCATGATCCGGCCCGCTTGGCCAGCGATTTGAAACGTCAAACTGACCAAGCGGCAGCAGGAAATCTCAATTCGTGCAGAGTTTAACGGTTTAAGGCTGCAACTCAAAGACGAATTCGTTCGGCCCAGGTTTCACCAGGGCACGCAAAGGCGAGGTTCCCGTGCTGGCGTAGCGTGCTGGCAGCAAATTCTTGGTGGGCTTACTGTCTTCGTCGATGAATTTGCCTGCGTTGACGACGGTGACAATGTATTCACCCGCCGGTGCGCCGTCGAAAGCCGAGTAGGTACTCATCACGAATGAGCCATCCCCTTCCACGATCGCATCACCGGCATATATCATCCGTTTGGTGATCGGATGCGGTAAATGAAAGGCAATTGTGGCTCCAGCCGCCGGCGTGCCTTCGTAATAGACGAATCCCTTCACCGGATATGTGGGTCTTCGATCATATTGAGTCACCGGCTCATCCGTATCGGGGAGTTTGAGATTTTCGGGGAGAATACCATCCAACATGATGTTCGCTAGCACCGGCCCCGTCTTTTTCATCGTTACCCATACGATGTGATCGAATTCGCCATAGCGGGCACCACGCAATCGACTCCCGCCCCCGGTCGTGGCTAGCTGGTAATAATTCATCCCATTACGCACATATTTTTGATAGCGATGCACATGCCCGACAAACACGGTGTAGTTGCGACCGTTCAAGGCTTTCTCGATCTCTCCCCAACCATTCTTTTCGATGTTGCCCAGCCAAATCGGCTTGTGGAAAAACACCATGGTCCAACTGACGTTGGGATTTTCGGCGAGCACCTTCTTCGCATATTCCACTTGCTCGTTCGACATGCTACTCGATCCTGGCGGATCATCCGAATGTAGCACCAAGAAAAGCACATTCTTGTAGACGAAGTGATAATACCGCCGACCGAATTTTTCCTTCCACAAGTCATCTTGGATCTTGTTCGTAATGTCGTGGTTGCCGGGGACATAGAAGAACGGCATCTCCAGCCGCGAGGTAAACGTCTGGAATTCTTTCCACTCTCGATGCAACCTTTCCAGATCCACAGTGTAGCCTTCAATTAGATCGCCCACCGACATGACGAATTCAGGTTGGAGCAAATTGATTTGTTCCACGGCTTTGGAGAAGATCTTTTCGCGATGCCCGCCCGTGCGGTCCGAGACGATCACGAACTGAAAATTATCGGAATCGTTATTCAAACGCAGATGAGTCCACGGATTGCGATCCGCTGTATCAATCCGCAGTGGCGCAGCAAGTTCCTTAGATGCAGGCGTCTGTGACCCAGAGAAAGCCACAGCCGTTGCCAACACCCCTGCAACGAAGAGGCCGGCTAAGACACGTTTCATGTCTGTACCTCGTGAAACCAAGCGAAAAACAGCAACTTCCACACAACGCTACATAATGTGTCCAAAATACCCAACTTATTGCCGAAATCTATACGCTGTCGGCAATTTCACACGAGTTTCTCGATTCTTCACGCCGAACCCAAGGAGCATACTTCGCCACGATGGCTTTCGCCGTCCGCAGCCCA
The DNA here is from genome assembly GCA_937949245.1 of uncultured Gemmataceae bacterium. GTDB lineage: Bacteria > Planctomycetota > Planctomycetia > Gemmatales > Gemmataceae > CALEEC01. The sequence continues at coordinate 4,437 of CALEEC010000500.1, forward strand.
TCGACGGCCGCACTGACGATTCCCCCCGCATATCCCGCGCCTTCCCCGACGGGGTACAATCCCTGTACCGCCGGTGATTCGCGGGAGTGTTCTTCCCGAACGATCCGTATTGGTGAACTGCCGCGTGCTTCAGGACCGACTAGCACCGCTTCCGGCAGAAACCGTCCGTGCCAGCGGCGATCGAATAAGGGAAGTCCCGTCACGATCGCTCGCCGAATGTAAGGCGGCAACAACTGGGATAAATCCGCCGCGACTAAACCACGCGGATAACTGCACGACGGCACCCCTTTGCTCACGCGTCCCGCTAGAAAATCAGTCGCTCGTTGTACGGGACAGGCATATTCCCCGCGGCCTAATTGATAGGCCAACGCTTCATACTTTTGCTGGACTCGCATACCCGCCAACGGATCGGAACCACCAAATTCTTCCACAGGTAAGGTCACCACCAACCCACTGTCGGCATACGGGGAATCGCGTTTCGACAGGCTCATCCCATTGGTGCAGAAGAACTCGCGTTGCGACACACTGGGGATGATGTATCCCCCCGCACACATGCAAAAGGTGAAGACATCGGCCGAGCCGTGTACCACCAAGGAATAATCCGCCGATCCCAAGGTTTCTTCATATCGCTGGGGACCATATTGCACCCGATTGACCGTCTCTTGGGGATGCTCGACCCGAAGCCCCATTTGGAACGCTTTGGCCACGATGGGAACCCCGCGTCGATGTAGCATCTCGTAGACATCTCGGGCACTATGCCCTGTCGCCAGAACCACGACTTCCGCTGCGAGCGTCCCCGAAGAGGTTATCACTCCACGGATTCGCCCTTCGTCAATCCACAAGTCTTCCACGCGACA
>CALEEC010000501.1 GCA_937949245.1 uncultured Gemmataceae bacterium
CTGAAAATCAAACTCAACGGCGACGACTTGGCTTGGGACGTGGCACGGGTGTTGGGGGTGGATCGAGTCGCGGAACAGACCCAAGCCGAGCGAGGCGTTTCTACTTGGTGGTACTCGTTAGACTTCAACGAACGCTGTGCCAACGTCGGCTACTTGATCGAAATGTTGGCGAAAGTGCGTGACGCGAAGCCGGCCGCGTTCGATCGCATTCAGTACATTGAGCAACCGACGGCCCGCGATCTGAAAGCCCATCGACAAAATGTAATGCATGAGGCATCGAAACTCCGTCCTGTGGTGATCGATGAATCGTTGATCGACTTGGAAAGTCTGCTGTTGGCCCGTGACATGGGCTACACCGGGGCTGCCTTGAAGGCATGCAAAGGACAGACCCAATCGTTGCTGATGGCAGCAGCGGCGCAAAAATTCGGCATGTTTCTTTGCGTGCAAGACTTGACCTGTCCGGGGGCATCGCTGATTCATTCGGCGAGTCTGGCCGCCCACATTCCCGGCGTCGCAGCGATTGAAGCAAACGCCCGACAATACATGCCCGCGGCCAATCGACCATGGATGGACAAGTTTCCCGGCATCTTCCGCATCACCGACGGTTGGATGTACACCGGCTGCCTGAATGGCCTTGGCCTTGGAGCCGTTGATCCATCGGACACTGCCAAGAGAACTGCCAAGCTGTGATAGGCTCATGAGGCATCCGCTCCCGAGGTAACCTCGGCGGCACCACCGAATCGGTAGACCGAACACCCCCACGAACTGTAGAATTGCTTCCGCCACATCGAAAATTCGGGCGGTCTATGCTTGCCGTCGCTAGGAGATGGTACAAGATCGACCTTGGGGCCACTATCATAGAAGTCGATCTGCCGCAGCAGGGACACCGACTTCCAAGCCAAGCGTTTTCTGCCCGGCCGGCAACTCTATCGTGTCGAGGTTTTGCCGGTCGGCGATGTTGGAGGAAATTTCCGTTTCGGAGTGATCTTTTATGAACCAGAGAACCATCCGTTGGGGAATCCTCGGAGCGGCGAATATCGCTCGGAAAAACTGGAAGGCGATCCGCAATTCCGGTAACTCCATCGTGGCTGCGGTTGCTAGCCGTGACCCCGCCCGAGCGCAACAATTTATCGACGAATGTCAACTCGATGCCCCCTTCAATCCACCTCCGTTGGCTGTGGGCGGTTATCAGGAATTGTTGAGCCGCCCCGACATTGATGCCGTCTACATTCCGCTTCCCACGGGGATTCGTGCCGAATGGGTCATCCGCGCCGCGGAAGCAGGGAAGCACATCCTATGCGAGAAACCCTGTGGCATTGATGCGTCCCAAGTCCGACAAATGCTGGCTGCTTGCGACAAACACCGGGTGCAGTTCATGGACGGCGTGATGTTCATGCACTCCGCACGGATGCCTCGGCTGCGAGCCGTACTCGACGACGGTCATTCCGTAGGCACCATTCGTCGGATCACGAGCCAGTTTAGCTTCTTCGGACCTGAGGAGTTCCTACAGCACAACATCCGCGTCAGCCAAGAATTGGAACCTCTCGGAGCATTGGGCGACTTGGGGTGGTACAACATCCGCTTTTCCTTGATGGCCATGAGTCGGCAGTTGCCCACGCACATGAGCGGTCGGCTGTTGCAAGAGTACGGCCGCGGTGATGGCCAAGGCAAGGTGCCGCTGGAGTTCTCCGGCGAACTGTTTTTCGCGGATGGGGCTAGCGCCTCATTCTACTGTTCGTTCCGTACTCAGAATCAGCAATGGGCCATCATCAGTGGCACACACGGGAGCATTCACGTCCGCGATTTTGTGTTACCTTTCTATGGTTCGGAGTCGGCGTTTGAAGTGAGCATTCCTCATTTTTACACCCGCGGTTGTTCGTTTCACATGGAAGATCATAACACGCGTTATGCCGTTGCCGAGTACAGCGATGGGGAAATCAATTCGCAAGAAACGAACATGATTCGCACCTTCGCCTCACTAGTGCAATCGGGTCAATTGGATGCCTCGTGGGGCGAAATCGCCTTGCAGACGCAACGCGTACTCGATGGCTGCCTCCGCTCCGCTCGCGAACAGGGGCGATTGGTCGCAATCAGCGAAGTTTGATGGCCGATCTTCCTCGCAGCGCTTAGAACAGCCCCAGGCAGTTTTCGCGTGGCTGAGAAGGGATGGGGCTGCTTGGCAAAAGTGGAGTTCGGCTATGGACCTGTTAGCAACCGTCAAAACAGGCTTTGCGGGGATCGATACCGATCCCGCGTTGAAGGACAAGGCGCTGAGCAATTTGGGACAATGGCTCACCCATCCCGACTATGCCGCTTACCGCCCGCAGTTGGAATGGCTGATCGCCCAAGCGAAGTGGTCTGAATTGCTCGACGCCTTCTACCAAGTTCTCCCCTTCGGCACCGGAGGACGTCGCGGAGCGGTCGGCATCGGCCCTAATCGCATGAATCTATGGACGTTGGGAGCCAGCGTCCAAGGGCACTGCGAGTACCTCAAACAACGCTTCCCGAACCTGGGCAAGCCGATTGCCGTCGTGTTGGCTTATGATGTTCGCCAATTTGAAGACAAGCGCAAGGTTTACAACCCGGATTTGCCCAACCCGGTGTTGCATCTGTCGAGCCAAAATTTTGCTCAGTACGCCGCCGGTATTTACGCGGCCAATGGCATTCACGCTCACATCTTGCCCGCAGAGAGCCGGCGCTATCTGGCCACTCCCGAATTGTCGTTCACCATCCGTTACTTGCAGGCTCAAGGCGGCCTGAACGTTTCCGCTTCGCACAACCCCCCGGACGACAACGGCGGTAAGTTCTACGATGAACGCGGTGGCCAGCCGGTCCCTCCCGAAGATCAAATCATGAGTGATTTTGTCGATCAAGTCACTCAGATTCGCACCCTCAGTTGGGTGGAAGCCTGCCGCAGCGGCAAAGTGCATCTGCTCGATGAAGCACCCCACAAGGCTTACATCGATCTGTGCAAGCGTC
>CALEEC010000502.1 GCA_937949245.1 uncultured Gemmataceae bacterium
TAGCCCCACACTCAGGCGATGCAGTCGCAAGCGTTGCTCTTTGGGGATCGACTGGTCCAACGACGACCATGCCTGCCGAATCCGGGCCATGACGGTGGCCGCGGGAACCATCGCGGGATCGGCGGATAGGGCCGTTCGCAGTTCGTTCACCTCGGCTTCGAGATAACGGGCTTGCCCCGGAATGCGCAGCCGTAACGCGGGATTGGCCAGCGAACTGGGCAAGTTCGTGCGTAGAGCCGTCAGCAAATCTTCCGTGGCGGCACGATCGAGCGAAAAGCCTAGCCAATGCGGTCGATTGGCCGGTTCGAGGTGATTTTCCCGGTAAAAGCCCGCCCCCCACTGCGTAGCCGCGATGATCTCCAGAGCAACGCCCTGCGGCCCGGCTAACTCGTGCAACAGTTCCAAGGCAATCTCCGTCTGCCGCGACGTGGGGGCCAAGCCGATCAGCCAACCGGCAGCGCCCAAATAAGGCATGCGATTGACCCGATTGGGCAACTCGACGAAGCGTTTTTCCGCCGCAGAATACACCCGCAGACTTCCGGGAATCGGCCCAATGCCCAAACGCTGCCGCACCGGACTATCGGCACGTTGCAAGGAGGCCAACTCAGCCAAGGTCACCACGGCCAAAGCGGCTTTCCCGGCACGAAACGCCTCCACCGGATCGGCAGCAGGTTCCACTGGTCGACAATCACGCAATTGTTGAAACCATTCGACTGCTTCGGCAAAATTCGGCCGATCCAGTAATGGTTCGGCGGTTGTCAGATCGTAGAGATAGCCCAAATTGTTCAGAGATTGTTCCAGGGTTTCCTTGCGTGCGGTCTGCCCTTGCAAGAGAGCCGGCCGGGCTTGACAAGCGGCACGGGTGTGGAACAGCCGATCGAGCGCCGCGGCGTCGGTCGGCAAAGGAGGCAAACTCGGAGCCTGCCGTTGCTGGGTGAAATAGCGGGCAATTTGGGCAAATTCTTCCCAAGTGTTAGGCATCGCCAACGGCTTGGCGTGGATTTTTTCAAAGTTGGCCGACTGTTGCTCGAACCAATCTTTCCGCCAAACGAGCACCTGCGCTTCCGCAACGATGGGCACGGCGTAGGCTTGGCCATTCCAGGCCAGCAGTTTTTCGCGATAGGGTTCGAGGATGCTCCACCAACGAAATTCGCTGGCGCTGGAAGTGATCGTCTCGGGCAGCGGGCGAAGTAGTCCGGCTTCCACCAACGCAGGCAGTTCGGCAGGCGGAAACACCCGCAGAGCCACCGCATCGGCTCGACTCGTCCCCGGATCGACCCATTCGAGGCGTGCCCCGGTGCGTGCTTGCCATGCCGACAAATGCCGTTGCAAAATTTTCTGGATTTCTCCGTCCGGGACCAGAATAGGGACCGTTATACCTTGATGAGACTGCGTCGGCTCCGGTTCCGTCAAATGGGGACGATGCCAGCATCCCCCGGAACTCGTCGCCAGTACGACGACAAGGCAACCCCAGATCCAGCGGAAAATGGATTCTTGCGAGATTGCTTGGCATTCTGGTTGCATGTTGTGCATCAATGTCCGTAAAATGAGGAATAGTTCGGCAGAACCGATTGTCGGGCCAAGGATATCATTGTAGGTGAGTCTGCTCGTTTGGGAAAGCAATGTGCGGATTGCTTCCTCGAAAATTGCCGATTTCACTCACAGTTTACGGGTATCCCCTTCTCTTCGCTGCCCCCGACGATCGGAGCAATTGTAACTTGAACTTGGATTTGGTACTTCACGCCCACCAACGGAAACAACCGAAGAGAGGTTCAAGTAACAACTTCTGCCCTTGTGGATGATGGATCTTCCCGAATGAGAGGTCGCTTTTATGAAACTCAGTCTGGTGGTGGCAGAGGGAGTGCATCAAGGAAAGGTAATTCCCATTACCATTCCTGAATTTACCATTGGTCGCGACCCGGACTGCCAATTGCGTCCGGCGAGCCAAGTTATCAGCAAAAAACACTGTCAGTTGCGTTTGTCGCAAGGCAAAGCGATCGTGAAAGATTTCGGCAGCACCAACGGCACCTATGTCAACGGCGAACGTGTCGAAGGGATGCTCGAACTACACGATGGCGATCTGCTGAAGGTCGGACCACTTGCCTTCCATGTGAAAATCGAGTTGCCCAAGGTTGCAGCCCCCGCGACTAGAACCCCTACTCCTGTGGCCAAACCTGCCGCTGCGGCCGCAGCCGCCAAAGCGAGCATCTCCAAACCCACCCCGCCCCCCAAAACTGCTCCCAAACCGGAAGTCGCTGAGGAAGACCATCAAGACAAGATTGCTGCGATGCTTCTCAGTATGGGAGGCGACGAGACGACCGACGACTCTCCGCCCCAAGTCCCGGAAGGCTCGACCATTATGGAAATGCCTGCTCTGGACAACAAAGGCTCGCCCCCCAAGAAAGAAGAAGCCAAAAAGAAGGAAGCACCGGCCAACACCTCCAGCGCCGCAGCCGACATCCTGCGGCAAATGATGCGTCGGCCACGGACCTAAGAGCGAAGCAGCTCCTTAATGGCGAAGGGCTTTCGTCGGGTGCGGAAGCCTTTTCTCCATTCATTCTGCGAGAAATGTAGTGTCTGCCCTGCCTGCCGAATTCGCTTCGCCGACTTCATCCTTCGATCCCGCAACTTACGCCGAACCTCTGCTTCGTTGGTTCGATCAAACGCGACGCGATCTTCCTTGGCGACAGAATCGGGATCCGTTCCGCATCTGGATCAGCGAAGTCATGCTCCAACAAACGCAGGTCGCCACGGTCGTTCCCTATTTTCACCGATTCCTGGAGCGTTTTCCGACCTTGCGTCACCTCGCGGAAGCGGACCCGCAAGAGGTGCTGCAACTGTGGCAAGGGTTGGGATACTATCGACGTGCCCTGAATTTGCACCGAGCAGCCCAACAACTGTATTCCCAGTTCGGCGAGCAGCTACCGGCCGACCCGGCTATTTGGCGAGAATTACCGGGAGTGGGCCGCTACATCCTCGGAGCGGTGTTGTCGCAGGCTTTCGATCTGCGTTTGCCGATTATCGAGGCGAATAGTCAGCGGGTCTTGTGCCGACTATTTCACCAGACCGGCGATCCGAAAAGCACTTCAGTGCAACGCTGGCTGTGGCAGCAGGCCGAGGCAATGTTGCCGAGCGTTCGCGTCGGCGATTTCAATCAAGCACTGATGGAACTCGGCTCGCTGGTTTGTACGCCCACGGCCCCCAAGTGCGGCCAATGTCCGTGGCAAACCGTTTGTGCCGCGTATTGTCAGGGGGACGCGGAATCGCTTCCCAGCAGAGCCCCCTGCGTCGCTCCGACGCAAGTCGCGGAAGTCGCTGTGGTGGTTCGCCGGCAGGAACAATTTCTCCTCCTACAACGCCCTGCCACCGGACGCTGGGCCAACCTTTGGGAGTTTCCCCATCTGGAACGCTTGCCGGAAGAATCGGCTGAAGCGACGGCGGCGCGTTTAGCCCAGGTTCACCTGGGCATCGAGGTTCGTCTTGGGCAAGAGTTGCTCACCATCCGTCATGCCGTGACCAGGTTTCGCATCACCATGATCTGTTTTGAAGCTTTCTGGCAGACCGGCACGCCGAAGTTGACGCAACATGCCGCCCTGCGTTGGCTGTCTGCAAGCGAGTTGTCGACCTATCCGGTTAGTTCGCCGCAACGTAAACTAATCCAGTATCTGCTTAATCCCCCTACATAAAGGCAGCTATTCGCATGAAACGCGATTCGATTCGTTGGTGGTTTCGCTGGCTCGGACTAGGGATCTCAGCTCTTTTGGTAGGACTATCGCTACCTAGTTGTGCCGAGAAAGCCTCGGCCCCGTTGGAGGTCGGCGTCCAGCGGGGACAATTGGCCCCGGAAATTGAAGGCGTCTCGATTCCGGATGGGCAGCCGATCCAGCTCAGCGCTTTGAAAGGACAAGTGGTGCTGCTCGATTTTTGGGCCACTTGGTGTGGCCCGTGCCGGGCCTTGCTCCCGCATCAGAAGAGAATCTACGAGAAATTCAAGGATCGAGGCTTTCAGATCATCGGCATCAGCGGTGATTCGTCCGAAGAAGATCTGCGCGGGTTTTTGGCCACCGCGAAATTGCCTTGGCCCAACCTCTTCGATGCCAACCACGAACTGAATGACCGCTGGAAGATCCGTTTCTATCCAACGTTGATTCTCATCGATGCCGAAGGGGTGATTCACGCTCGTAATCTCGATCCCAATGATCTGGAACGAGCAATCGAGGGTCAGTTGCGCCGTTTGGAACGACAGCCTAAATAACGAAGAACCACGCCGACGTTTGGGAAGCTGAGTTTTTGCAGGCGTTTTCTGAGAGAGATTACGGTTTATCCTCGTCGGTGCCTGTGAAATCCCAGCGATGGAGCCAACCATCGTCATTGGCCCACCACAGCGAACGACCATCGGTGGCCCATACCATTGGCCGAGCTTTTGAAGGAGGTTCGTTCCGCGAGTCGAGGAGTTTGCCGGCCGACGACCAAATCCGCATTTGTCCCGACTCATCGGCAGCGGCGACGAGCGACGCATCGGCACTTACAGCTAACCCAACGATGCGGCCACTGAGTCCTGTCCAGGAACGCTGGTTTGCTGCATTCCAATCAAGCAGAGTGATCATTCCTTGACGTCCGCTCGCTAAGACCGAGCCATTGCGTGCGCAAGCAAAAACGTCAGCCCAATTCAGTTGCTGCCGTAATTCAGCGAACTCCCGCCTAGTCTCAGCATCCCAAACGCGGATTTCGCCATCCACCGCGACACTCACGACCCGCTTGCCACTGGAGTCCCAGGTCACTTCGGCAATCGTGCGATGGTGTCCCCGCAAAAAAGGACAGGTTTCTTGGCCAGTGCGAATATTCCAAATGCGTGCCGTGCGATCGGCACTGCCGCTCACCAGCAGCGGATCGGTCGGATGATATGCCAAGCAGTATACCGCATCGATGTGACCACGCAATGTCTGCGTCGCTTGCGATGTGTCAACATCCCACAATTGAATGGTGCGATCTTCCCCAGTAGTGGCCAGTTGCTGAGCGTTGGGAGAAAATACCACTTTACGGACCTTGCCATGCGTAAGGGACCAAGTCGCCAGTTCTTTCGACTTGGCTGGCTGCAAACAACGCAAGATGTGGTCGTCGCCGATCAAAGCCAAGCGTTGCCCATCGGTCGAGATGGCTAAGGCCGTGATGGCGGAATCGTGCCAGTGCCGCGGATAAATCTAGGGGATCGGAAGTTCCTCCTTCCTCTCGGTTTTGTTTTGCGTTGGCTGATCCATTGCTGGAGATTGGGGAGCGGATGCCACAGGTGATGACTGCCACTGCAGCCAACCGTGTTGGAACATCCAATACGCCCCAGTGGCCGTGATCGCCAGCATCATCAGGCCGAACAAGAACATCCACCAAGGTCTACGGGATGGCATGACGGCTGGATCAGAGGGATATTCGCTCAGGGGGACAGGCGGTTGGGAAAAACCAGAGGGCCGTGGCTGTAGTTGGTGGGCGGCAAGCAGATCCTCTTCGATCGCTTGCAAAGCCTCATCGCTTGCAAAGCCTCCACGACTTCATCGGCGTGATTGGGCCGTTGATCCACTTGCTTAGCCAGCAATCGTGTCAGAAGTTGCACCAACTTAGCTGGTACGTCGGGCCTCAGTTTCACCACGGGAACCGGTTCTTCGAGTAGCAGGTTGACGATCAAGTCAGTCACATCTTTTCCCGTGAACGTTTCCTGGCCCGTGAGCATGTGATACAGCCCCCCCCTAGCGAAAACAGATCAGAGCGATGATCGAGCGTGCGTGCTTCCCCACG